>JAITCT010000273.1 GCA_031282925.1 Dysgonamonadaceae bacterium
TTGTCGGACTATACCAGCGGCATCAATTATGCACGTGAAGAAGGCGAGCGAAAAGGCAAGCAGGAGGGAAGACGGGAAGGTATTGCCATCGGCGAGCAACAAACATCGCAGAAGATTATTCAATTACTGAAAGCAGGAAAATCCGTAGAAGAGATTAGCAGGTTATTTCATGTGGATTTAAAGTAATATGGACACAGCAATAGCAAAAGCACAGGAAAAAATCACGCGCGTTTCAAGCAGCAAAGAAGTGTTGCGGGCTTATCAGATGCGTGAAATGGCCTTGTCGGACTATACCAGCGGCATCAATTATGCACGTGAAGAAGGTATTGCCATCGGCGAACAACAAACATCGCAGAAGATTATTCAATTACTGAAAGAAGGTAAATCCGTAGAAGAGATTAGCCGGTTATTTCATGCGGATTAAAAGTAGTGTTAAGTTAATTTTACACAGTCGTCTTACGTTGTAAAGCACACAGACAATGCCGGAAAAAATATTAGTCGTCGACGACGGAAAAAACATCTGTGAGATTCTGGAATTTAATCTCAGCAACGAAGGGTATGAAGTGGAATGCGCCTGTTCCGCCGAAGAAGCGCTGGGAAAACTGACGCCCGAACATTCGCTGATTTTACTGGACGTCATGATGGGCGGCATGTCGGGATATAAAATGGCGGAAAAACTGCGGAAAGAAGCAAATCCGGTCCCGATTATTTTCCTGACGGCCAAGGATACCGAAAACGATATGCTTACCGGCTTTTCGGTTGGCGGTGACGATTATATTTCCAAACCGTTTTCGATTAAAGAAGTCATCGCCCGCGTGAAAGCCGTGCTGAAACGCACGGAAAAACGGCAGGAATCCGGCGCCGGTATTGAACATGTTGAAAACAAGCTGGTTTTCAACGACCTTACCATTAATTTTGATACCAAAGAAATGTTTATCGGCGAGGAAATCATCCCGCTCTCCAGAGTGGAATTTGAACTCGTTACGCTTTTGGCCTCCAATCCTTCGCGGGTATTCAGCCGCGAAGACATCATCGACCTCCTTTGGAAAGACGCTCCTTATATTACCATCCGAACGATTGACGTTCACATCGGCAGGATACGCAAAAAAATGGGCGGCAAGGCCTGTATGATTGCCAGCCGCCCCGGATATGGCTACCGCTTCAATGTTTCCGGAAAATGAAACAGTCCTTTGCCCGCAAACTCGCCCTCAGTTTTTGCCTGATACCGGTTCTTTTTTCCGTCAGCCTGGCGGTTTTTGAACTCCCGCGCGAAAAAAACCACAAGCGGGAAATCATGGAAGAACGTTTGGACAGTTATACGGAGATCATTTATCCCTGTTTTCTCCGGCACGGGTTCGGCAAGGCCGGTTCGGACAGCCTGCTGCACCTTTTCCCCGCCAATCTTCGCATAACGGTTATTGATAATGCCGGAAAAGTATTGTACGACAACCGCCTGGACGATCTGTCCCAAACGGAAAATCACGCCGGACGCCCCGAAATACGGAAAGCCGCAACAAAGGCCGGGAAAGGAAGCGACATCCGCCTTTCCGCTTCCACCCACAAAACCTGCCTGTATTATGCCAAACATTTGGGAAACCATTACATACGGGTCGCTTTGCCCTACGACCCGCAAATCCGGCGCCTGCTCAGGCCCGACGGCGCGTTTGTTTATTACCTGCTCCTCCTGTCCGTACTCGGCATTGCGTTTGTGCATTACACCGCGCGCCGGTTTGGACGTACAGTCAAACGGTTGAGCGATTACTCGACCGCCGTCAGTCAAAACCTTCCCGTGGATATGCCGGATTTCCCGGACGACGAAACGGGAACGGTAAGCAGGCAAATCGCCGAAGACTACAGGCGGCTGAAAGAAAGCGAAGTGAAAGTATCGCTCGAACACCGGAAGCTCCTGATGCACATCCAGAGTTCGGCCGAAGGGATTTGTTTCTTTACCCCCGACCGCAAAGTCGCTTTCTACAACGGCCTGTTTCTACAGTATTTAAACGTAATTTGCGACCACGTTACGGTCGATTCGTCCGCCATCCTGAACGAGGCGGTTTTTTCGGATGTCCTCGCCTTTCTCGACGAGCGGAACGGCAGGGATTATTTTGAAACCTCTTTCAGCAAACAGGGGAAGTTTTTCACCGGACGGGTCAATGTGTTTGAAGACCGAAACTTTGAAATCGTATTGAACGACAATACCCGGCAGGAACAGAACAAACGGCTGAAAAGAGAATTAACCGGAAACATCGCCCACGAGCTTCGCACGCCGGTAACGGGAATCCGGGGCTACCTCGAAACCATCCTCGACAATAAACTTGACCGCGAAAAAGAACGCGAATTTGTTGCCAAAGCCTACGAGCAAATCATCACGCTGTCGGAACTGATTCGCGATATGACCCTGCTGTCGAAAATCAGCGAATCGCCCGGCGCTTTCCGGTTCAAACAAATTGCGCTGCAAGACATTATTGATAAGGTCAAATCGGATTTGGACGAAGCCCTGCGAGCGAAAAACATCACCGTCCGGTCGGCTATTCCCCGCGATTTGTTCGTTTGGGGAAATGAAAGCCTGCTCTATTCCGTATTCCGCAATTTGACGGACAACGTCATCAACCATGCCGGCGAAAACCTTACCGTTGAAATCAGCAGGTACGGCAGGGAAGGGAATCCGGCTTACTTCTCTTTCGCGGATAACGGTGCAGGCGTAAAGAACGAGAAACATCTTGCCCGCCTGTTTGAGCGGTTTTACCGCATTGAGGAAGGCCGTACCCGCGACACGGGCGGTTCGGGATTAGGCCTGTCAATCGTTAAAAACGGGATCGCTTTCCATGGTGGGTCTATTTCCGTGAAAAACCGGCACGGTGGCGGACTGGAGTTTTTGTTTACCTTGCCGGTGGAGTAGCCTGCACCTTCGCGCCATTCCAACAGGAG
>JAITCT010000302.1 GCA_031282925.1 Dysgonamonadaceae bacterium
TAACTATAATATATTTATATACAGTATATTAAATCGACGATACATTAGCCCTGAAAGGGCGAAATCAAATAAAACAACCCGGATTTCGCCCTTACAGGTAGGGTGTTCAGTTTCGTGTACCCAAAAATCGGATGAAAAAAGTCTTTTCCCAAGAGGTATAGGAATCCATTTTCCAGCTATCCCTTTCATGAGATTTAGTAAAATAGTTGTTACTTTGCCTGTTCAAATCAAATGTCTTCATCTTATAATATTAATATAAAAGAATTGCAACAATGAGAAAGTCTGATATTGAAGCCGAAAATTCCCGGTTAAAGAAGGAGCTATCCCAGCTCAAAAAAGAGAATAAGGTTCTGTCTGAGAGAATGGAAGCATCCAGACAAAAGCGAGTCCGTTTACAGAAAGAGCTAAAAAAAAGACGTTCGGAGCATCGCGTTGAGCAAAAAACAGGAACATTCACTTTCGAGCCTATCAAAGGACATAGATATTCTGAGTTTGTTGTTCGATTGAGCACCCTGCTCTATTGCCGTGTGAATTGCGGATTACGTTCAACTGTAGAAATTCTAAATATAGTAAATGAGGCTTTGGATGGACTTTTGGGGGATATACCCAGTTATACCACCATAGAGAACTGGGTAAAAAAGTGCGGACTGGAGGTGTATAAAACGGCCGGAGAATCGTTGAAGGACACTGATTATACTCAGATTACGGACGAAAGCATGATGATTGGGAGCGAGAAATTGCTTCTGACCTTCGGTGTTCCGGCAGAACATCAGGGTTGTACTAAATCCCGCCCGGAGGCGGGATCGTTTTTTTGCCTACATTTGAGGTTGAAAAATTTGGTAAAATGGAGTAATTCCATTCGCCATGAAAGTTGGCTGGGCACAGATTGATTTCTGCAAATTGTTCATCTGTTATTTCTATGCCTGTTTCATACTTCTTTCCATCAATTTCACAATCTACTTTCAGTCCTTTTTTTGTTTTTGTTCCTGCTATTAAGCTAACAATTACCTTGTAACTAATTAGCGGTCTCCTACGCCAATTCTTTGATATATAAGAAAATAAACGATGTTCTATTTTGTTCCACTTACTCGTTCCCGGAGGAAAATGAATCCCTTCAACCCAAATCGGTCATTAGAGCCATTAGTATGTTTTCTAATGACGGTCATTAGGAAAAACTTCGTATAATTGCCTGTGAAATAAAACCGTAGAAGTATGCTATTGGACGATTATGGGTTGGAGTTTGTAGATAAGGATATTAGCCCTTGGGGAGGCGTATCTCTCTTGTTCAGGATGCTATCCAAGTGCAAGTATGAAGAAGCATTGGGTTCTTTTGGCCTTCCCAGGCAAGGCTCAAATAGGGGTTATCCCCCCTTACAACTTATTCAAGGTATGTTTGCCGGGGTTTGGTGTGGCGCCGGTTGCTTTGAACATTTAGATATTGTTCGTTACGACCAAACTCTTGGCAAGATGTTGGGATGGAAACGCAATGCTGACCATCGTGCGTATCAACGTTACCTGAACAAGTTTACCCAAGCCGTTAATAGTCGCTGTTTTGATGCCATGTACAGTTGGTTCTTTGATAATCTTGAGTTTGACAATTATACATTGGATTTTGATTCGACGGTTATGAACCGGAGTGGCGAACAGGAAGGGTCGGCCAAAGGCTATAATCCCCGTCGTCCGGGTCGCAAGAGCGTTCATCCACTGCTTGCCTTTGTGGCTGATATTCGTATGATAGCCAACTATTGGCTTCGTCCGGGCAATACGGGAGCGACGACCAATTTCCTCTCTTTTCTTGAGAACACGCTCAGCCGCTTACGGAACAAGAACGTCGGCCTTATCCGTGCGGACAGTGGGTTTTACAGTAAGGAGATATTCGATTATCTGGAGGGAAAAACGCTCCCGTATATCATTGCCTGCCGTTTTACGAGCTGTTTCAAATATGCGCTGGTTCATCAGCAGGTATGGACAGAGATAGCGGACGGTATTGATATTGCGGAAACGACTTATCAGGCACAAAACTGGCAAGCCCCGCGCCGCATCGTTATGGTACGTCAGCAGATAGAGAAGCGTCCAAAGGCGGCCGGGAAGAAAATCAAGCAATTGGAATTATTTACCGATGATGAAAAACTGGGGAATTACCGCTACAGTTGTTACATCACTAATCTTACGCTTCCCGCTCGTGTGGTATATGACACCTATCGGGGACGAGCCGACTCGGAGAACCGCATCAAAGAACTCAAACATGACTTTTCCATTGACAGGTTCACCCTGCATGATTTCTGGGCCAGTGAAGCCTGCGGAAATTTCATCGTGATGGCCTATAACTTTATGAGTCTTTTCCGTCATGCCTTGATAAACTCCACTCACAAGCCTTTCTTAAAGACAATACGCTATAAGCTCTTTGCTGTCGCCGGCTATATCACCCAAACGGCTGACCGGAAAACACTCCACTTGGCAAAGGGGCTACGAAACAGAGAGGCCTTCCCTGGCATCCGGAGATCGCTCAATGACTCCCTCATGCCTTACGTATACCCTCAAAGCTCTAATGACCGATTCGGGTTAAACAATATCAAACGCCGCCTTGATTTGCTGTTCGGCGAAAACCATTCGCTGGAACTGCAGGACGAGAAAACATGTTATACCGTTAAATTACAGATAAAATATGAAATGTATCATAGTCGATGACGAACCGATAGCCCGTAAAGGCGTCAAAAAATTAGTGGAAGAGATTCCCGCGCTTGAACTGCCGGGCTGTCTCAACAGTGCAAAAGCGGCTGCCGTTTTCATGAATGAAAATCCGGTCGATTTGGTGTTTTTGGATATACAGATGCCCGGCGTCAACGGACTGGAATTTGCCGGAAGCATCCCGAAAACAACGCTGGTGGTATTCATCACCGCCTTCACCGAATATGCCCCGGACAGTTACGAAGTGGACGCAGTCAGCTATTTAGTGTCTGTCTATAAAGTCCAAATAATTTTCAATCAGACTTTTATATATGATAAAGAATGATTATCTTTGGGACTATGAAAATGAAAATATTTGAAGACTTTCGTATAAAATTTGAGCAGGCGGATTGGTCTCGTAATCCGGAATTTGGATTGTTAGACACGATCCTTGAAGTTCATCCCGAGTTATTGAAGATCGTAGAGCCGGATATACGTAAAGGCGAAAAGCCGGGTTCTTTTGGTCGTAAGGATATGCCGAGCGTAGAACAGATTGTTCGATCGGCTATTTATAAGGAGTTGAAAGGACTGGATTACAGAGAGTTGGAATATCATCAGGTGGATTCGAGGATTTGTGAACAATTTGTAAAAATAGCCCCGTTACGCCCATTCAGTTTTCAGGTTTATCAGAAGTATATATCAAAAATCAGTGCGGAGAGTTTGGACGAATTGTTGGTTTCTCTCAACAGGATCGCCATATCGGAAGGCCTGGAAGATTTGCAAAGTTTCCGCCAGGACAGCACCGTAATTGAAACCAATATCCATTATCCTGCCAACAACGCTTTGGTTTGGGATTGTATAAAGGAAAGCCATCGCTTACTAACTCATTTGCAGGAAGAAATCGAAACGCTAACCATTCGTGACTACACGAAATCGGGAAAGAAGACCTGTTACCTGATAAACAACACAAAGTCTGGAGATAAACGTGTGAATTTATTTAAGAAGCAATTAGTTACCTTTACTAAGAGTATCAATCAGGTATCGAATGTGGTAAAAAAAAAGCGAAATTATAAGGAGACAGCCAAGTCGTTTCTTTTGAAGGGTGACTTGAAACGTTTGCTTGTGCTGATGCAGCAAGTGTATTCGATGACATTGCGCCGCGAAGTAAAAGGGGAAAAGGTAGCCAACGACGAGAAAATCTTCTCGATTTATGAACTTCATACCGGCATCATCGTCAAAGGCAGCCGCGAAGTTCAGTTCGGTCACAAAGTGAACCTGAGTACCGGACGTAGCAATCTGATATTGAGTTGCGAAGTGCTGGATGGTAATCCAGCCGACAGCAGCCTGTACAAAAGAACATTAGACAAAGTGACTGGTTCTTATGGCATTACCCCTCGCGACAGCGTTACCGATGGTGGATATGCCTCAACAGAAAATTTGAACTATGCCCAAAGTTCCGGTGTAGCCAATGTTGTATTCAATAAGATAGTGGGTAGCCTGAGAAACCGGGTAAGCAGTAAAAACATGGAAACACGGTTAAAGAAATGGCGCAGCGGCATGGAAGCTGTCATCTCGAATTACAAGCGAAAGTTTGAGATGTTTCGTTGTACTTGGAAGGGCAAATCCCATTTCAAGCAGAAAGTGCTTTGGAGCGCCATCGCCTACAATATCCGGGTGATGACCGCAACTCTCATTGTCGCGTTCCAGTAAAAAAGACAGCACGAAAATCCAGTAAACACAGGGATAATTATGCCTTGTTGAGACGAAAATTGCAAAAAACAGGACAAAATAGAGGTGACTTTAGTCTGTCTTCCGGTTTTTGATGAGATTGATGCGGAATTGACAAAAATTAATATATTGGATTGGCAATAAAAACTGAAAAAACGGGACTTTATAGACAGACACTAATTAATTACGAAATCCATCGTAATTCGTAATTAATCATAAGTATTCTTTCATTTTCTCGTCAAAAAAATCCCCCCGCGACAATTTCCCATTCACTAAAACAGCGACTTCAATCTGGGCGTTACAGCAGACAGCGCCATCACTTTTGCGGCAAATGGTATGATGAAAAATCAGTTTTGCCCCTTTTCTTTCCACCGCCAGGGACGACAGGAACGCATCGGCTCCGGTTAAAGAAGCCTTGTAATGCAGGTCGGCTCGCGACACGACAGGGTCAATCCCCAATTCATGACATTCCCTGAACGAAATACCCAGACTTTCCATAAATTCGTGACGGGTTACTTCCGTGTAATGTAAATAATTGGCATTATTCACAATTCCTTGCGTATCACATTCGTAATCACGCACTTTCATTTCTATTTCAAAAACTTTTTTTCCCATGAGTTAATGAGTTGACAAGTAAACGAGTAAACAAGTTAACGAGTTGATGAGTAAACAAGTAAACAAATCCTTCCTGTTAACTTGTCAACTCGTTTACTTGTTAACTCGTCAACTTATATAATTTATCCGAAGGCCGGACTTTTTCCGGTGTTTTCATTGAAAAACGTTCGCCTTTATTCGCTGTTCCGGTAGCAACCAGATTTACCCTGATATCTTCGGCGGTGAAAGTCTGTGCGCCGGTTGTCGGGCCGGTAATCAACACTTTGTCGCCGGCGGACAAGGATTGCGTTTCAACCAAAAACTCCGCTACGCCTAATTTTGAAAAGTATTTCAGGACTTTTCCCACATAGAGTTTTTTCTCTGTGGCTTTGTTGCCATACCGGTCGTTCCATTCGCCGAGGCGCTGTCCCAAATAATAACCGTCCCAAAAACCGCGATTGAAAACTTTCTCCAAACGGGAATCCCAACCGGCAATTTTTTCTTCGGAATACGAGCCGTTACAATAAGCATCAATGGCTTCTTTATAACATTCCGTCACGGTTTTTACATATTCCGGCCCCCTGGCTCGTCCCTCAATCTTCAAAACCCGAACTCCTGCGTCCAGTATTTTATTGAGAAAATGAATGGTTTTCAAGTCTTTGGGCGACATAATGTATTGGTTTTCAATTGCAAGTTCCATTTCCGATTCTTTGTCTTTCACCAAGTAACTCCGGCGGCAAATTTGATTACATGCCCCGCGATTGGCCGATGCATTCATTTCATGCAGGCTCAAATAGCATTTTCCGGAAACGGCCATGCACAAAGCGCCGTGACAGAACATTTCGATGCGGATTAATTTTCCCGAAGGCCCCTTGATGTCCTGTTTAACTATTTGCTCATGGATGACTTTGACCTGTTCGAGATTCAATTCCCGTGCCAAAACCACGACTTCGGCAAACTGTGCGTAAAACTTCAAAGCTTCGACATTTGTGATATTCAACTGGGTTGATAAATGAACTTCCATGCCGATGCTTCGCGCATAAGTCATCGCGGCAACGTCGGCGGCAATGATTGCGGAAACGCCGGACGTTCGGGCTGCGTCAATAATCTCGCGCATTTGTTGCAAATCTCGATCGTAAACGATTGTATTTACCGTTAAATAAGATTGGATGTGATGCTTGTTGCAGGTTTTTGCAATCCGGTGTAAATCGGCGACAGTAAAATTATTAGCCGAATGTGAACGCATGTTCAAACCTTCAATGCCGAAATAAACGGAATCGGCACCGGCCCTGATAGCGGCCGACAGCGATTCGCAGGAGCCTGCAGGAGCCATGAGTTCATATTGCATAACGGTGGAAGAGAAGCGCAAGAGCCTTCAAGGTATAGATGTAGAGTTTATATTTTTTATGACCTTCGGCTTTGTCGTTGATTTTCGTTCTATGGTATAGTTACAGCCGCAGTTTTTACATTGATAACGCTGCAGCCCTCTGACAAAACCGGATTTAATGCTCTTATCGCACATACATTTCGGACAATTCATATTCATTTTTTTTGCAAATATACATGAATATTTTTATATAACGCACAGGCAGGTAAAAATTATCCCTGATTGCTTCAAACGGTCGCCTTTGCAATCCGGATAATTGATAATTAGGGGGTTATTTTTTCCGCACTCGTCATTGCGAGCCGCGATGTAGGGGCGCACCCGCGTGTGCGCCCTGAATCATCGGGGGCGCACACACAGGTGCGCCCCTACGTAATTCGTAATTTCTCCGGATTGCTTCTGTCTTGAAGGCTGTACTCTCCCTGCGTTTGATACGTTCGTACTACCCGATGCATCCCTGCATCCGGCGGGCAGGGGTTTGCGACAGCAATGTTGAGTTTGTCATTTTTTTCGTTTTTACATGTTCGTAATAAAGACAGCAACATGTAACGACTTACTTGACTTTTACATCAATGACGGCTGCGACAATTTGAAATACACCCTGGCAAAATCCATATTAAAGAACAGTTGTTTCATTGTGTAACGAAAACAACTTCATACCGACAGAGGGGTGATTGAACCTGTCGAAATCATGGCGAAATAACACTTCCCCCACTTGATAATAGAAAAGCAATTCTTTTTCAAACAGGATTTTATATTATAACAGTTTGTTAATAACCCTGCTGATAACTTCTTATAAAGAAAATGAGAAAATATAGTGGGGGAAAGTGGAGAATTTTGTACTTTTACGCTCCGAAATAAACAACTAATCTCCCAAATGGAGCGATTCATCGGTAATATTGACGCAAAAACGGATATAAAAGGACGGGTTTTCGTACCGGCAACATTTCGTAAAATCTTGCAAGCGGCAGGCGAAACGCATCTTGTCCTGCGTAAGGATATTTTCCAGGAATGTTTGATTTTATATCCGGCAAGCGTGTGGAACGATGAATTGAGCGAACTCCGGTCGAAGTTGAATAAGTGGGACGAAGAGGAACAACAAGTTTTCCGGCAGTTTTCCTTAGAAGTGGAAATCCTGGAAATGGACGCCAACGGAAGAATCCTCATACCTAAAAAATATATGCAGTCGGTTAAAATTACGACGGATGTACGTTTTGTCGGTTTGGACCATACCATTGAAATATGGAACAGGGAAATACTGGAAAAGACGGCTTTAAGTCCCGATACATTCAAAAACAGCGTTAAGAAATGTTTAGGCTCTAAATAAAGGAACGAAATGGAAACATACCACATACCCGTACTTTTGAATGAAACTGTCGACGGACTGAATATCCGGCAGGACGGAATCTATGTGGATGCGACTTTCGGCGGCGGCGGACATTCGCGGGAAATCCTCAAGCGGCTGAATGGAACCGGCCGCTTATACGGGTTTGACCGGGACGAAGACGCTGAAAAAAATACGCTTACCGATAAATCGTTCACTTTTGTCAGGAGCGATTTCCGTTACCTGTCCAATTTTATGGACTGGAACAGAGTAGAAAAAATTGATGGTTTGTTGGCCGATCTGGGCGTTTCGTGGCGGCATTTTGACGATGAAACACGGGGATTTTCCTTCCGTTTCGACGGCGATTTGGATATGCGGATGAATCGGCAAGCCGAAAAAACAGCTGCTGATGTGCTGAATACTTATCCGGAAAAAACTTTAGCCGATATTTTGTATCGTTACGGCGAACTGAAAAATTCCCGGCCGATTGCCGAAGCGATTGTCCGCACAAGGGAAATCCGAAAAATCCGGACTGTCCGCGATTTTTCGGATATTTTGAATCCTTTTTTCAGCCGTGAAAAAGAAAAAAAACAAATGGCTCAGGCTTTTCAAGCATTACGCATTGAAGTCAATGAAGAATTAGACGCCTTGAAAGAAATGCTGTTGCAAGCTGCCGGTTTGCTAAAGCCCGGCGGACGTTTGGCGGTGATTGCCTACCATTCTTTGGAAGACCGTTTGGTAAAAAACTTCTTCAAGACCGGTAATTTTGAAGGCGTAGTTAAAAAGGATTTTTACGGAAACATACTTACTCCTTTACGTCCGGTCAACAACAAAGTAATCGTTCCCGGCAGAGAAGAAATAGAAAGAAATCCCCGTTCGCGGAGTGCAAAATTAAGAATCGCAGAGAAAATATAAACTGTTTGAAAAATGCCCGAATCGAAAAAAACAAAGAAAAAAAAGAGAAATTCGCTTTCGCATATCCTTGGAGGCGGATTCCTGACCGAAGATTTTGTGATACGGCAATCCAAACTGTTGATTTTGACAGTCTTCCTGATTATTGTTTTCATCAGCAACAGATATTACTGTATGAAAAAACTGACGGAAATAGAAAATTTAAAGACAAAATTACAAGACGTCAAATATGAGAACTTGATTATATCAACCGAATTGACAAGCCGCAGCCGCCAATCGCAGATAGAAGAAATGCTGGAAAACAAAGGTATCGAACTGAGATCGTCGAAAGCGTCCGTATATAAAATTCATAAATAGAGATTAAATGACAAAAAATTCCGGCAACAGCAAAAAAATTCAAAGGAATTATTTCATTATAGCCTTGATTTTCGGCGTTATCGTTATCACGATTATCGTACGGGCAATCATGGTATCGTTTGCTGAAGGGAATTTTTGGAGAGAACTCAGCGACAAAACGATTCAGACGGGGATTCCCATTCCGGCTGCACGCGGCAATATTTATTCGGGCAATTATGAATTGATGGCTACTTCGGAATTGCGTTACCGGCTTTACCTGGATTTTTGGGCGGAAGGCGTCAAAGAAGATTCTTTGCGGAAATACATCAAGCCGTTGTCGGCGGAATTAAACAAAATGTTCCCGGGCAAATCGGCGGCGAATTACGAAGCGCACATCATGAAAGCTTGGAGGCAACGCTCGCCGAGAAACAGAGAATATCCGTTAAATATATCCGAGGTAAACTATTTACAGTTAAAAGCCATCCGGCAAATGCCGTTTTTCAGGCAAGGACAAAACAAATCAGGACTCTACTCGCGAAGTTTCGTGAAAAGAACTAAACCCTACGGTACTTTGGCTTCACGGACCATCGGCGATATTTACGGAGAATTGGACAAAGGCGGGAAAAGCGGCCTGGAATTGGCTTTCGATTCCCTATTGAGAGGTCGGCCGGGCATAGGAACCCGCCAGCGGATTCAGGGGCGCAGCATTCAAGTAACGGACAAAAATCCCGTTCCGGGCTGCGATATTATTTCGACAATTAACATCAACATGCAGGATATTACCGAAAAGGCGCTGTTGGAAAAGGTAAAAAAATTAGACGCCGAATCGGGTACCGCAGTGCTTATGGAAGTGAAAACCGGCGAAATAAAGGCAATTGCCAACATGGGACGCATTCGCGAAGGCGTGTGGGGCGAAACGAAAAATTATGCCGTGTCGGACTTAAGTGAACCGGGGTCGACATTCAAAGTAGCCTCGATGATGGTGGCTTTGGACGATGGCCTTGTAAGGCCGAATGATCCGGTTGACGTAGGTAACGGCATTTTCGAATATGCCGGTTTGATTTTACACGATCACAACGCCGGCCGCGGCGGTTACGGAATGATAAACGCCGCAAAATCCATTTGGTTTTCGTCGAGTATCGGCATTGCAAAAATTATCCTGAAGGCATACGGAAACAATCCCGGCAAATATGTAGACGGCCTTTACCGTCTGGGCTTCAACCTGGATTTGAAATTAGATATCCCGGGATATGGAATAGCACGGGTCAGGCATCCGGAACTTTCGCCAAACACTTGGTATAAAACAACCTTGCCCTGGATGTCTTTCGGATATGAAACACAAATTCCGCCGATTTACACTTTGACGTTTTTCAATGCCATTGCCAACGGTGGAACAATGGTGAAACCGATTTTTGTAAAAGAAATCAGGGAAGAGGGGCGCGTGAAAGAAAAGCGGGAACCGGTTGTACTCAAAAAGCATATTTGTTCCGACTTGACGTTAAAATACATCCGGGAAATGCTGGACAGCGTAGTCAATCACCCGCAGGGAACAGGACGGCAGGCTCGTTCCGAACTGATCGGGATTTCCGGGAAAACCGGAACGGTACAGCTCTCGCAGGGCGCTGCCGGTTACAATGTCAACGGATTAAGCTACCAGGTATCTTTTTGCGGTTATTTTCCTGCCGACGATCCGCAATATTCCTGCATCGTCGTCATCCGGAAGCCGCGCAACGGCAATCCTTCCGGCGGGGAGATGAGCGGAAAGGTTTTCAAACGGATTGCCGAAGAAGTTTTTATACCGCATATTACCGAAAGACGCCTGTTGGCCGCGGATAACCGCCATGCACTGTCCAAAACACCGCATGTGAAAAGCGGTCTGTCCGAACATGCGCGGTATGTAATGGAAAAACTGGATGTGAAATACGTCAACAAACCGAAAGGCGAATGGATGAGCGCCCGCACGGAGAATGGCCGCGTATTGCTCAGCGGCAGGAACCTGCCGGGAAATCGAACGCCGGATGTAGTAGGAATGGGCGCTAAAGACGCGGTTTATGCGATGGAAAGCGCCGGATTGCGCGTTAGTTTGACGGGACAGGGAACGGTAATTGCCCAATCCGTTGCGCCGGGAAGCAAAGTGGAAAGAGGCAGAACGGTTATGATACGGTTGAAGTAAAAAATTGATAAACAAAAGAAGTCGAAAACAGGAAAATGATAAAGTAGAGTGAATTTAAAACATAAAAAAATGAAACTAACATTTGCAAATCAGGAATTAGACATTACCGGAATCCATGCCGATTCCCGCAAAATCCGTCCGGGATATTTATTCGTAGCGGTCAAAGGCGTTCAATCCGACGGACACGATTATATCGAAAAAGCCATTGAAAACGGTGCGAAGGTGATCGTCTGTCAGGTTTTACCGGACAAGCAATATCCTGATGTCCGGTATATTCAAGTGGCCGACAGCGCCGAAGCTTTGGGTGAAATTGCCTCGCTTTGGAACGGCGAGCCTTCAAAAAAACTTCAATTGGTCGGCGTAACCGGAACAAACGGCAAGACGACGATTGCCACCTTATTATATATGATGTTCCGAAAATCGGGATATAAAACAGGCTTGTTATCAACTGTCTGCAACTATATTGACGATAAAGCAATTCCAGCGACGCACACGACGCCCGACGCTGTCGAACTGAACGATTTGTTGGCGCAAATGGTCGAAGCCGGTTGCGATTACGTCTTTATGGAAATCAGTTCCCATTCCGTAGTGCAGAAAAGAATTGCCGGTTTACAATTTAAAGGCGGTATTTTCACTAACTTGACTCGCGACCATTTGGATTATCACCTGACATTTGAAGATTACCGCGATGCAAAAAAAGCGTTTTTCGACCGCCTGCCTGCCGGCGCTTTTGCATTGACTAACAAGGATGATAAAAACGGCCTGTTTATGTTGCAAAATACAAAGGCTCGCAAGCAGACCTATTCGGTGCTTTCGCTGGCTGATTTCAAGGGGAAAATCCTTGAACCCCATTTGGAAGGCACGTTGATGAGCATTAATAGCAGGGAAGTTGCGACGCAATTTGCAGGCAAGTTTAATGTTTACAACCTGTTGGCAGTATATGGAGCATCTGTATTGCTGGGACTGAATCCCGATAACGCCTTGGTTTTGCTCAGTACGCTTCATTCGGTTGCGGGACGCTTTCAGACTTTCCGTTCACTGGAAGGATATACGGCGATTGTTGATTACGCGCACACTCCCGATGCGCTTGTCAATGTATTGAACGCCATTCACGAAGTTTTGAGAGGACAGGGGAATATTATTACGGTAGTCGGAGCCGGGGGAAACCGTGACAAAGGCAAACGGCCGATCATGGCAAAAGAATCGGCAAAGTTAAGCGACCGTGTAATTCTCACATCCGACAATCCGCGGTTTGAAGACCCCGAAGACATTATCAACGACATGTTTGCCGGTCTGACGGAAGAAGATGTTAAAAAGACGATAAAAATCCCTGACCGTAAGGAAGCCATTCGTACAGCCTGCATGTTGGCGCAAGCCGGGGATGTGATTCTGATTGCCGGGAAAGGGCATGAGGATTATCAGGAAATCAAGGGGGTGAAGCATCATTTTGATGACAGGGAGATTGTTCAAGAGATTTTTAAATCATAAAATATTCAAGGAATATGAATAATCTAATAAAGGGAATCGAAATTAAAGGTTTATTTCACAAATATGATTTAAAATGGACTTTGAATCGGGATGTGAATATTCTTGTCGGCGTCAATGGAATAGGAAAAACTACAATTTTAAGAACTGTCAATGCTTTATTGTCTCAAAAATATGCATATATAAAAGATTGGGGAATGGATGTAGAAATACTTTTGGCAAATGGCAGTAAATTAAGCTATGACCACAGTTCGAAAATTTCTCAAAACACTCAATTTCAAATAGATTATGAATATATTACAACTTTTGATGTGCCGTTAAGAGATAAAACAAAAATTAAACAGAGCGAAACGCCTCTGGATAAAGATTTGCAAAGTTTAATTTTTCCG
>JAITCT010000306.1 GCA_031282925.1 Dysgonamonadaceae bacterium
CGCAGGCGCTGCAAAGGACGACAAGGCCAACTGTTCGGATGCAACCGTAAAATTCCCGGCGAGGAACGGTTCGGGCGTTTTCAGTTTATAGGCCACGTTCAGGAAATATTCCCTGTCCGGCAAACGGGTATAAGTTACCGGCAATTGCAGGGCGACTGTTTGCTGCGGGGCAATAAAGAGATTCTCAATCGTGCCGGACTGCACAGGGGAGCCGTTTTCGAGCAATTCCCATGCCAGATAGTAATTATCCAGGTTGCGGAAAAAGTATTTATTTTTCACTTCCACCGTGTAAGGGGAAGCGCCTCCTGTCGGTCGGGTGGCAATATTCTGATAGACTTTTTTCACTTCATACGCGCCGGGTTGCGGGATGCGTCCCGAATTAAGTATGCCGTCCAGCACAAAATTGCGGTCTTTGCTCCGTCCTTCAAAAACCGATTCCGGCTCGAAATCGCCGCCGTAGGCGTAAAAAGTTTTCCCGTTGCGGGTTACTTGGAGACCGTGATCCATCCATTCCCAAATAAATCCGCCCTGCAAGGTCGGGTATTCAGGGTTTTCGATTATCTCCCAGTAATCCTTGAAATTGCCCAGGCTGTTTCCCATGGAATGTGCATATTCCGAAGCAATCACCGGACGGTCGGGGCGGGTTTCGGCATACCTGCGAAAATCGTCGGGCGAAGGATATTGAGGCACATAAATATCCGTATTCCATTCAAATACCGCCCGTTCATACTGCACGGGTCGGGTCGGGTCGGCCTTTTTCAGATTCATATAAGCATGGTGGAAGTTGTAACCGTTGCCCGCTTCATTCCCCAACGACCAGACAACAACGCAGGGATGATTCTTGTCCCGCTCATACATCCGCATAACGCGGTCTAAGTGCGCTAGCAGCCACCGGTGGTCATTTCCCAGCGTCCGGTCCAAATCATATCCCATCCCGTGCGATTCGATATTCGCTTCGTCGCAAACATACAGGCCGTATTCGTCGCATAATTTGTAGAACAGGGGATGATTCGGATAATGCGACATTCTCACGGCATTGATATTCAATTGTTTCATCAATTCGATATCTCTGCGCATATCGGCTTCGGAAAGAACGTGTGCCGTCAGCGGGTGGTGCTCGTGGCGATTAACCCCTTTGATATAAACTGCCTGCCCGTTTACTAAAAATTGCGCGTTTTTGATTTCAACCGTGCGGAAACCGACCTTGCCCGGGATTACTTCCAGCACCTTGCCGGAAGCATCCTGCAAGGTAATATATAAGGTATATAAATTGGGGATTTCGGCCGACCAGGGTTTTACATCCGGCAAGCGGGTTTCTACCGTCACGAAATCAAGGGGGCCGGAAAAAGACCCTGCCCTTTCCTGCTCAAAGACTTTTTTCCCAGAAGCATCCGAAAGGACAAATTTCAGTTTGTAGGGAACGGGAGCCGTGCGCTTCAATGCCGAATTGTTGATTTCAACGGAGAGCTTAAATATCCCGTCTTTGTACCGTTCGTCCAGGCTGCTGATAACCTTGAAGTCACGGACGTCCAGTTTCGGTCTTGCATAAAGGTAAACATCGCGTTCGATACCGGAAATGCGCCAAAAGTCCTGACATTCCAGGTAACTGCCGATGCTCCATCGGTAAACTTCGAGGGCTACGGTGTTTTTGCCCGGGCGAAGGTAAGGCGTGATGTTAAATTCGGCTTCCAGTTTGGAGTCTTCGCTGTAACCCGCATACTGCCCGTTGATCCAAAGGTAGAAAGCCGATTTGACGGCTCCGAGGTGGATAAAGACCTCGCGCTCGTTCCATGAAGCGAGGAGGGTGAAGGTGCGCCGGTATAATCCCACAGGATTATAATCGGAAGGAATATTTTCCACCAATTTATCAGGGTCGGGATGACGCACGCCGAATTCATAAGGATGGTTGACATAAATCGGATAGCCGTAAGTTTTTCCGGTGTTATTAAACTCCCAGTTTGCCGGGACTTGGAAGTTGTCCCAACGGCTGGCGTCGTAGGAATCCAGGTAAAAACCGGTAGGGCGCAGGGAAGGATTTTCTACCAATTTGAACTTCCACAGGCCGTTGAGCGAACGGAAATAAGCGGATAGTTCCTTTTTCCCTTTTTTCGCCAAATTCAGGTTTTCAAACGCAAAAGCGCTCGCCCGCATAGGAAGGCGGTTGACATTTGTGACGGAAACATTCTGCCATTCTTTGAGTTTGGCCGGGATTTCATTTTTTGCCGGTTGGGCAAATACTAAACAAAATTGCACTAAGAAAAATGTGATAAAATAAAACCGTTTCATTTGAATAAAAATTGTATTTTAACTGTTACTGTGAAGTGAACAGTTCTTATTGTTCATTGTTTCCCGTTCACCGAGGGTATTTTTTGCAAAAGTAAGAAAAAAATAATGACAAACAAAATACGAAAAGCTCAGGGTGTACATTTCAGATTGCCGCATCGCCTTACAATAACGGCTAATTGCTCCCGTTTTAATGAAATTTCGCAATGTGAAAAAATTCATGTAATTTTGCCGCATGAAACCAATATTAATGGTAGATTTGGCTACCCAATACCAAAAAATGCGATCCGAAATGGATGCCGCAATTTCAAAAGTCGTTCGTTCCGGCGAGTATATCAACGGGAAAGCCGTGCAGGATTTCTCTTCCAATCTTGCGGCTTATACGGGAGCGAGGTATGTGATTCCATGCGCAAACGGAACGGATGCGCTTCAAATTGCTTTGATGGCTTTGGGTCTGCAGCCCGGCGATGAAGTGATTATTCCCGATTTTACGTATATTGCGGCGGCGGAAGTAATTGCACTGCTCAAATTAACGCCCGTGCCGGTGGACGTCAATCCTGAGACTTTCAATATCGACATAGAGAAAATGGCCTGTTCTCTTTCTTTGAAAACCAAAGCTATCGTTCCGGTACATCTTTTCGGACAGTGTTCCGATATGGCGCCCATTTTGAAGTTTGCTAAAGAAAACGCTTTGCATATTGTCGAAGACAATGCTCAAAGCATCGGTTCAATTTACACTTTTCCTTCCGGTGAGCGGCAGCAAGCGGGAACAATCGGCGACGCCGGCGCTTTGTCTTTCTTTCCGACCAAAAACCTGGGCTGTTATGGCGACGGCGGCGCTTTGCTGACTGGCAATGAAAATTTGGCCCGGAAAATGCGAATGATTGCTTCTCATGGGCAATCCCAAAAATACCTGCATGAATTGATTGGTTGCAATTCGCGCCTGGACACGCTTCAAGCAGCTGTATTGAATGTAAAATTACCTTATTTGGATGCATACATTCACTCGCGGCAAAAAGTGGCGCAAGCGTACAACGAAGCCTTGGAAATGCGGACGGATTTGTATGAAATTCCCAAATGCATCGCAGCTTCAACGCATGTGTATCACCAATATACGTTGAAAGTGAAGCAGAACAAACGGGATGCTTTACAAAAATACCTGAAAGAACGAAAGGTACCTTCCATAGTTTATTATCCCAATCCTTTGCACAGACAACCGGCTTTCAGGGGGGTAATCCGGATCGGAAGCGATTTGAGCGAAACCGAAAAACTTTGTAAATCGGCGCTTTCGTTGCCGATTTATCCTGAACTGAGCGAGGAACAAATTCATTATATCACCGGCTTACTGGTTAATTATGAGTAACTATCAGGCGCATCAGACAGCTATTATTGATGAGGGCGCCGAAATCGGCAAGGGAACAAAAATCTGGCATTTTTCGCATATCATGTCCGGCGCGGTGATCGGAGAAAATTGCAATATCGGGCAAAATGTGGTTATTTCCCCGAAAGTAAGTTTGGGGAACAACGTGAAGGTGCAAAACAATGTCTCTGTTTATACGGGCGTTACCTGTGAAGATGGTGTATTCCTCGGTCCCGGTTGTGTGTTCACCAACATCTTGACTCCCCGCAGTTTTATTTCCCGTAAAGATGAGTTTAAATCCACTTTCGTAAAACGGGGCGCCAGCATAGGGGCCAACGCTACGATACTTTGCGGTATTACCATCGGCGAATACGCCATGGTTGGGGCGGGTGCGGTAGTTACCAAAGATGCGCCCCCTTTTGCTCTGATTGTCGGGAATCCGGGCAGGCAGGTCGGGGCGGTTGATAAAGAAGGGAATACTGTTTCCTGATTCGGCGTCTCAAAGCCGAATTAATTGAGTTTGTCCGCTTTCAAGATACTAAAGGCTTAACGTTTTTAACATAAAATTATCATCAAATGTCGGTCGTTCGTTTTGGAGTATCCCTGGAATCCGAATTGCTTGTAGTGCTGGATGCTTACGTACAAGATAACTCTTTTGCCAATCGTTCGCAAGCAATTCGCGCCTTGATTGAAAAAAATATTGTCGAAAAAAAGTGGCTTTGCAACCATCATGTGGCCGGAGCCATTGTTTTGGTATATGAAACGGACAGATATGATATTGCTGCGAATCTACTTAAAGTTCAACAAAATAATGCAGGATTGATTCTGTCTTCCCAACGTTTTTTTCAAAAAAACAACCTTTGTATCGAAATTGTCGCCGTGGATGGCATAGCCCAAAAATTAACCAAACTTTCCGAAGAAATGATTTCTTTAAAAGGAATTATTCATGGAAAATTAATTATGAGCCGCATTGATTGACTTGCTGTTGCATACACCGTAAATTCACGTGAATACGCTGCACATTCACGTGGAAATTTATCGTTTCCGAATATAATTTTTCATTGAAAATCAGTATTTATAAAATATACAGCGAGACGGCTCTTCACCGTTCACGTTTAATTTGCAGGCATAATGCCTGAAAAAAATAATCAGCGAACAGTAACACGTTTTTCAAAAAAAGTGTTACCTTTGCCGGAATTATTCATCATTTCTAATTATTATTCATCAAAAATGAAAGCAAACCGTATTTTTTTATCGCTCATTGTTTATATAACGAGCGTATTTTCATCTGTTTATGCAGAAACCGTTTCTTTTTTGAAAGACACGGTTTCGTTGAAGGAAGTAATTGTCGTTTCTACAGCCAAGACCGATGTGAATCGCGACCAGATTCCTTTTACCGTCTCGGTAGTTGACAGGGAAATGCTGGACATTAGTACGGAAACAGGCATTTTATCCATTTTATCTGAGCAAGTTCCGGGTTTATTTGTTACGCAGAAAGGCGTTACCGGATTTGGGATTTCCGATGGTTCGGCGGGAACGGTCAATATTCATGGTGTCGGAGGCGGAAATAAAGTTTTGATGCTGTTCGACGGGCAACCGATGTGGGCAGGTATTTTCGGACACAGCATAGCAGATGCTTATGTAGCTTCCGATGCGGAAAAAGTGGAAGTAATCAGAGGCCCCGGATCGCTGCTGTACGGCTCCAACGCTTTGGGTGGCGTAATCAACGTGATCACGCGGAAAGCCGATGCAGACGGCATTCACGGACGCGCCCGCGCTATGTACGGCTCATACAATACGCAAAAATATCTTGGAAGCGCCGGTTACAAAAAAGACAAGTTGAATATTTACGCTTCCGTAAATCATGACCGCACCGACGGACATCGCGATAATTCGGAATTTTATATTACAAATGCCTATGTAAAAGCAGGCTATCTCTTTTCAAAAAATTGGGATGCTTCGGCCGATGCCATCATTGCCGACTTTAAAACAGTCAATCCGGGAACTGTCTCGCAACCGATGTCCGACAATTGGGCAAAAGCCTTGCGGACAACTTATTCCGTGGCACTCAACAACCGGTTTGAAAATATGGATGGCTCTGTCCAAGCGTTTTACAATAACGGGAAACATAAAATCAATGATGGTCATCATGCTGATGAATCCGCACAAACCTCTTATTTCAAATCCAATGATTTTAATCAGGGGATAGCCGTATTTGAATCATTCCGGTTACTGGAAGGAAATTTATTTACACTAGGTTTCGACGCCAAACAATGGGGCGGGAAAGCATGGAACGAAGATTTTGGCGGGAATGAATTGGTTGTTCACATTGATAAGGATAAAAAAGTAACCGAACTTGCCGGATACCTTGCCGCACAACAAACTTTGACGGATAAACTGACGCTCAATGCCGGCATTCGTATGGAACATAACAAAACATTTGGAAATGAATGGATTCCACAAGGAGGAGCCGCTTACCGGTTCAATTCGCAAACGACAATCAAGGCGTCGGCTTCCAAAGGTTTTAGAAGTCCGAATATCAGAGATTTGTACATGTGGGGAGTTAACCCGAATCCTGATTTAAGACCTGAATCCATGACTAATTATGACTTTTCATATTTACAGTCGTTATTGAATAATCATTTGCATTTTGAAGTAACTGTTTTTTATGCTCATGGAAAAAGTTTATTGATACAAGGCATGTACAAAGATAAATATACCACTTACAATACCGGAAAATTTATTAACAAAGGATTCGATTTCGGACTGAGTTATAATATTTCACCGGATTTGAAATTTTCGGGAAATTACAGTTTCCTGGATTCCGACATCAAAATCACGGCGTCTCCCAAGCACAAAGCTTTCGTAAGCCTCGGATGGAATCAGGGTAAATGGACAATTGCACCTAACTACCAATACGTAGGCGGTTTGTATCTTGCAGAGAATGCAACGACAACGGAAAATTATTCGTTGCTGAATTGTAATGTTTCCTACAAAGTTATTCCCGCCGTCTCGATTTTCCTGAATGGGGAAAACCTGACGGACGCTTCATACGAAACATACGCCGGTTTTCCGATGCCGGGCACAACGGTTTTAGGTGGAATCAATTGGAGGTTTTAGCCTGAACCGTCAAATGCAATTCTTTTAATTGTTCGTCGGAAACTACGGCCGGGGCGTCAATCATCACGTCGCGGCCGGAGTTGTTTTTGGGGAAAGCAATGCAATCGCGGATGGAGTCTAATCCGGCAAAAATAGAAACGAAACGGTCTAAGCCGAAGGCGATTCCACCGTGTGGAGGCGCTCCGTATTTGAACGCATTCATCAGGAAGCCGAATTGCGCCTGTGCCTGTTCTTCCGAAAATCCGAGAACGGAAAACATCTTCTTTTGCAGTTCGCTGTTGTGAATACGAATAGAGCCGCCGCCGATTTCTACGCCATTGATCACTATGTCGTAAGCGTTGGCGCGGACAAGTCCCGGCTGGGTTTCCAACA
>JAITCT010000315.1 GCA_031282925.1 Dysgonamonadaceae bacterium
ATTTTAAAATATAAAGATTTACATGTCTGTATGTAAGGCATTACATTTAAAATGCAAAGCCTTACATTCCCGATGCAAAGCGTTTTTGATTCCGAAAAAGACAAACGAGGCACTCGGAGCGACAAACAAGCGTTTTTTAGAATCAACGCAATGCTAATTAATCCAGTCCACCGAAAGCCCCATCCGTATCCCCGGCGGATTGACCGGATAGTGATGAAATAGCGTCGGCGAAAAAAATCGTTTTTTTGACATGATTTAGAGAGAAATTATACTAACTTTGCACCTAATTTCAATATCTATTATGGTACTCAAAGTTTATATCTAAGCATAAAAATAAACTCACTCTTTTCCGAATGTAGCGGACGGAACACCATTTCCGGATGCTTTCGAAGTAAGAAGGCAAAGTGTGGATGCTTGTGCCGACTGTTGGTATTCAAAAATCAGCAAAAACCGTAATGCCGTTTTCCAAACGTTAAGGAAATGTATGAGAAATATTTATTGAGATACCAAAGGGATGCTACATAACATAAAAATTTGGTTGTATACAATGTATATTAATGACTTGTCATTTTGTATGGAAGAACATCCTGTATTGTCAAGGTAGAATATGGCATCGGAAGCATAAAGTTTTATGTTTATTTCGCATTACTTAATCTTTAATAGTTACATAAATAATAATATAGTTATGAATAAATTAATTAAGTGTTTTTTTAGGAATAGAAACAATAAATTGTTTCAGTGGAGCCAATTTGTTATAAATAAATTACCTGAACCCATTAACAGGTTAATAGTTGCTTATAAGTACCGGCATGGAATAAAAAATTCTGTTTTCCACTCATCTCATCCGTTTATTGACATCTACAAATCAAATTACTGGGGTTCGGAAGAATCAAAATCAGGTGGAGGTTCGACAATAAAATCTACAGTTATGATACGCAAACATCTACCTTTAATTATTGAAAGATATGCTATTCGCTCAATGTTAGATGTGCCTTGTGGAGATTATAACTGGATGCGAGTAGTAGAAAAAAAATGTTGCTATATTGGAGGGGATATTGTTCCCGAACTAATAGAAAACAACCAAAAACTATATGCTTCCGATAGTGTTCAATTCAAGATGATAGATATTACTAAAGACGCATTGCCTGCCGTTGACCTGATTTTTTGCAAAGATTGCCTGCAACACATAAGCAATGCAAATGTATACAAGGCACTTTGGAATTTCAAGAATAGCGGTTCAAAATACCTAATGGTAACATCATATCCTAAGACATGGCTTAACCATGATATTGAAGACGGTGATTACAGGCCGTTAAATTTAAGAAAATTGCCTTTCCGCTTGCCGAAGCCGCTGTTAAGCGTCAGAGAATTGTATAGCTATGGTAATGAGAGTGATAAAACTATGTATTTGTATAAACTTGGCGATTTGGATTTAGGTGTTAGAGAATGAAAATATTGTATTTGCCTTGCCATTCTAATTAATCCAGTCCACCGAAAGCCCCATCCGTATCCCCGGCGGATTGACCGGATAGTGGGGTATCGAAAAATAATCGGGAGGGCTGATAAACATCGCCCCCAAGTTGTAATATTCGATGAAGAAACGGGTTTGTTTCAGGTGAGCATTGATATATCCGTTGATTAGGGGATAATTGCCGGTTTCCGTTTCATCCTGTAACTTAAACTGTTGCGTTGCCGGCTCGTAAGCGGGAGATTTGTATTTGGTCCAGTAATGGGCATTGGCCCCCATTTGGATGGTAAGCACTTTGGCAATCTTAAATTGGAGGTACATGCTCGAATAAACACATACATCCGGCAAAGGAATAATATCCTGTTTGCCGGATTTCTGATATACAAGCTGATTATCCCAACTCAAAGCGCCCAACCGGAAATTTTGCTGCAAAGTCGCGGCAATCACTTGAATATTATCGCCATACTGTTTGGGATAACCGTCTTTGTCGAAATAAATATAGTTTTTAATATTTTCCACGCCGACGCCCAATTTGGTTTTGGTATGAGGAATATTAAGTTCGCCGCCTATATGCGTTTTGTTAACTTTTTCGAAATGATTATTCCATTTGAAATAGCGGCTGATATAGTTATTTTCGTAAAAAGTCGGCGATAGATTTTTGAAACAGGCATTGGCTTTGATAGAAGCCGTATCCTTCAGAAATGGAATCCGCGTTTCGATATTTCCCGATAAATGAATGTCCCCCGCATTATAACCGCTTAAGCCAAGACTGCCGTAAGCGCTGTAACGCAATATCTTACCGTTTTGTTTCGCTAATTCGCCGCCTATGTAAAGACTGTTCAGATTTTTTTTGTATGAAGGAAAAGCGACGACTGTATCCGGTTCTATGTTAATGGTATCCGGAATCGTACCCATCATCGTGAAATTTTTAAATTCATGAGTGATAAACGCCGTCAAATCAAATTTCGCCCAGTCGCTGAATCCTTCCCGGAGCGAAAGTGCAAACGTGTTTTTGAACGAATCATAAGACGTAGAATCATTGGGCGTTTTATCTTTTCTCAACGGGTAGAGATAATCCGTGTAATTATAGAAAGCATTGACATTGGCCGTATCCTGCGCATAAAAACGCCGGCTTTTTTTCGTGTAATCAGCCGTATAGATGAGGCTTGATACGGGAATAAATGTGCTGTCCCTTTCAAAACCCAGATTATAGCGGTAATTGAGGAAAGCGCGGAAGCCTTTGTTGTAATTCCAAGTGTTACCGAATTTGGTGCCGTATTCCCGCGGCTGCGTGGGACGGGAATCCATTTGTTCGGGATGAGAAATCCAGTTGTCGTTATCCAAACCTCCGTTTTCGGCATTGGTATAAGAGGAAGGGTTGATGAAAAGATGCAGGCGGTGCCGGTCGGACAGGTAGTTACTAAAGAAAACCCAATCGGTATGCTTGGCGGCTTGGGAATTGTAAAACCCCCTGCCGTAAAGGTAATCGACATGTGTTCCGACATTCAGTTTTTTGCCTGAATTAAGTGTAAGAAGCGCCTGCAACCGTTCCTCTTTGGTTTGCCGGCTGCCGGCGGTTTGGTAGGAAACATTCGTATAAGGGACTTTCGTATTGATAAACAGGAATTTGTCCGGCCGCTTGGCATACGCCCAAAAGGGGTCGAAAAACAGGAACTCGGAACGGTCTTCCCGCTCAAAAAATACGCGGGATTCCATCGGCAAACCTAAATTTCCCAAATAGGCAACGGAAATGCCCGTTCCTTCCGCGTTGGTACGGTTGAAATAATCGGTCAGTGCGGTATCCGGTACAGCCGGAATCATCTCGCCGGTTTGCGAAGTAATCGTCCAATAATTAATTTTCTGCGTGGTATCAATGGAGGAAGCAACCGGTTCGAATATGCGTGATTCTTTGGGTGAATCTTGGGGAATGACCGTATCTGTTGTTATGTTGTTTTCTGCTTCGGCTTGCAAAACAGGAATTGTGTCCTGTCCGAAAAACGGTAACGGAAGGAATACGGATAAGAATAATATGAATGGTTGCAAATTTTTCCTTTTTTCCATAAGGCTATTTTTCCCTCAATCGTTTAATATCCTGTTCCAACTCTTTCAGGCTTTCTTCTTTTTCTATTTCCTTCAACGATTGTTTGTATTTCGCAAATTCTTCAGCCGATTTTTCCATTGCCGTTTGGTGGCTTATTTTACCTGCGTGTGTTAACAGTTCCCTGCCGTTCAACTGTAAAATAATATCCAACCGCTCAATCCAGTCTTTCATATACATGGGAATGCGTTGTTGCGCCATAGTTTCGGCAAAAGCCAGATATTGTTCCACCAATAATCCTAATAATTTTATTTCATCTTCGTTCAGGTAATTTTTTGCGATACCTGCATCGGCTTTTACAATCTTCCTGTCATCCTTTTTGTCAATGGACTGCATTCCCATAAAAGGCAAAGAAGCATTTGCGCGACGATAAACCAATTCAGCGGCTGTCTGCCTGCTGATAGCCCAAAGCAATTTGTTTTGTACTATTTTGAAAAATCGGATAGTTTGTTCGCTTTTCGGTTCGTAATCAATACTTGTCGTATAAATGTCTTTGATTTTCTGATAAAAAAAACGTTCCGAAAGGCGTATTTCACGGATACGTTCTTGAAGTTCCGTAAAATAATTCATCGAACTTCCCGTTTTGAAACGTTCATCATTCAGCGTAAAACCTTTTATGATATACTCGCGCAATCGTTGTGTTGCCCATATTCGGAATTGTGTTCCCTGTAACGATTTTACCCTGTAACCGACAGAAATAATGACGTCAAGATTATAATACTTGATACTCTTTTCCTGTGTTTTTCCTGCAATAGCGCCATGTTGAGTGGTGTGTCGGAATTCCCGACATACCACATTTTCATTCAATTCGCCTTCCTTAAATATATTACTGAGATGTTCGGTGATGGTGCTTCTTCCTTTCCCAAACAACATTCCCATTTGCTCTTGCGACAACCAAACAGTTTCGTTTTCCAACCTGACATCAACTTTTATTGTACCATCATTGTTTTGATACAACAGGATTTGACCTTCGTTGATTTTTAATTCACTTTTATTTTCTTCTTCCATAAATGAGCGTTTGTTTAGCTGCTTTCATTTTTCCCGCGTTTTTCCGCGTGTTTGGCGGTTTCAATTAACTGTTGTATCTTTGCATTGAAATCATTGAGAGCATCTTTTTTGCTTTCGTGGTTTGTCAAATCCGCAATCGGGACTTGAGGGTTGTTTTTTCCGTCAGTCATTAGCCCTGCGGATTTTTCTTTTGCCTCAATATTAACAGCTTCAACTGTATAAATTTTATTTCCATGCCCGTCATTATACTCAAATATCGTAAGCATGACCGGCACGTATTCACCGGTTGCCTCATCAAACATTAAACTGCCTAACCGGTGTGTATTTGCAACTTCCGGCCTTGCTTTTGTGTCCGGATGAGTTACATCGAATTCAGCATATCAATATCTTTACACCGCATATCAACAAGTAAATTACTGATATACAATATAAAAAACAGTGTATATAAATTCGACTGTTTTGAAGATTATGATGTACAGAATATTTTTTGCTTTTTTATTTGCTGATTAACAAAAAAAGCGTACCTTTGCAAAACCTCATTAACCACGTGTTAAAGGAGGAACGGGGTCGCCTTAAAGCGACCCTTGCTTTTTTATAAAATCCTGATATTCATTGAGTAATTTTCTTATC
>JAITCT010000320.1 GCA_031282925.1 Dysgonamonadaceae bacterium
GGGTGTATTTCAAATTGTCGCGTCCTGTTATTTCCGTGCAGGCGGGAATGACGGGGACCCGGTTGGTGCGGAGGTTTCACCTCGCGCCTTTTATCCTGACAGGTTGAACCTGTTAAAAATAGACAGCACGGGGCACAGCCTTGCACCACCCGGGCGACTACGGTTGGCGAAGACGGGCGACTACGGTTGGCGAAGACGGGCGACTACGGGTGGCGAAGACGGACGACTACGGGTGGCGAAGACGGACGACTACGGGGATGTATTTCAAATTGCTGCAGTGCGACAATTTGAAATGCACCCAGTTTACTCGTCATGTAATAAATAATCATTACCTTTGGGGCGCAAATTCACTTATTAACTCGTTTACTTATGAGACATCCATTTATTTTAACCGCCGTTTGCCTGTCCTGTGCAGTCGGAAATATGCAGGCGCAAAAATTCACAACCGGCGCATATTCCGACAAGGTAAAAACCCTGCAAGTGCATCCCGCAGACAGGTGGGACGCCGCGCCGGCAGTGGATTTGAACGGCGCCGGCAAAATCCTGATCGGTTTCGACATGATGGAAGCCGCCCGGGGCGCATATACCTATACGATAACGCATTGCAATGCCGACTGGACGTCTTCGCAGTTAATTCAATCCGAATTTATGGACGGTTTCCAAAACCGTTATGTCGATGACTGTGCCGCATCTTTTAATACGACCGTGAATTATGTCAATTACCGCATCACTTTTCCCAACGAAGAGGTAAGGCTGAAAATATCAGGCAACTATGCCGTTCAGGTTTTCCCGGAATATGACGATACGCCGGTTTTATGCGCCTGTTTTTCACTCGTCGAGCGGAAAGCGGATATTGTCATGCAGGCGACTTCACAAACCGACCGGGGCATGAATAATTCCTTCCAGCAGGTTAATTTTACGCTGACTTGCGGCAATGAGGTGAAAACGCCCGTGCAGGATTTGAAAGTGTTTGTGCGCCAGAATAACCGCACCGATAATGAGGCGGCTTTGGTGAAACCGTTGCGCATTCAAGGCAATCAACTCATCTACGAGCATGTTCCCTCGCTGATATTCGAGGCCGGAAACGAATACCGGAATTTTGAGATGACCACTCATCAATACAACGGCCTGAATATCGAAGCGATTAAATATTATCCGCCCTGTTATCATGTCCTGCTGTATCCCCATCCTGTCCGCGCAGGCCGTTCCTACTCCTATTACGAAGATATTAACGGCAAAGTGTTTATCCGCACTCTTTCGGGAACGGACGCCGGTACGGAGGCCGATTATTACATGGTTCATTTTTTCCTTCCCTGCGAGAATCCTTATTCCGAAGCCGTTTACATTTTAAGTGAAGCCTTCAATAATCTTTTGGACAAGCGGAGTAAAATGGATTACAATCCGGTGGAAGGCGGTTACGAAAAATCCGTATTGTTGAAAGAAGGTTATTACAACTACCTGTATGTTACGCGGAAAAATGGCAAGTCAGGCGGCAGTACAGCCTTGCCGGAAGGTAATTATTACCAGACGGAAAATGAATACCGGGTACTGGTTTATTTTCGCCGCACCGGCGACAGATACGATCGGTTCATCGGCACACAAACCCTTCAATTCAAATAAACGATGTTCCTGTTTTACGTTCCCGACATGGCCGTCCGGCCGCAGCTTCCCGAAGCGGAAGCGCAACATTGCCTGAAAGTGCTGCGGATGCAAACGGGCGACATTGTGCATGTAACCGACGGAAAAGGCAATTTATACAAAGCCGCCCTCCTCGAAACGCATCCGAAACATTGCCGGTTGGACGTCCTGGAAACCATCCCTCATCCGGCCCGGAAAGGGCAAATAACCGTAGCGCTGGCGCCGACAAAAAACATGGGACGGATGGAGTGGCTTGCCGAAAAAGCGACGGAAACAGGCATTGACGCTATTGTTTTTCTGGATTGCCGTTTTTCGGAACGGAAAGCGGTTCAAACGGCGCGGATCAACAAAATACTCATTTCGGCGATGAAACAGTCCTTAAAATTCCGTTTGCCTCAATTGCCGGAGATGACCGGTTTCCGGCAATTCATCGCCCGGAGTTTTGAAGGGCAGAAATTTATCGCCCACTGTCATCCCGGACAAAAACATTTACTGTCGAAAACATATCGTCCGGGCGAAAATGCCTTAGTCCTTATCGGGCCGGAAGGCGATTTCAGCGAAGAGGAAGTCGAATCAGCCGTCCAACAGGGATTCGTTCCCGTCTCTCTGGGCGAAAGCCGGTTGCGCACGGAAACGGCGGCGCTGGCTGCTTTGCAGACTGTTCACATCATCAATCAATTGTCCGGAATATGAAGAAACAGCTTATACGAATCGCGCAGTGGACACGGAATATCATCGTATCCCTCTTTGCACTCAGCTTATTATCGGTGCTGATATATAAATATATTCCGGTGTATTACACTCCGCAGATGCTGGCTTGCTCACACATTTCCCGCCGATGGCGGCCGCTGTCCGATATTTCCCCGCACTTGACGCAGGCCGTTATCGCTTCGGAAGACCATTTTTTCCTGATCCATAACGGGTTTAATATTAACCGGATTGCAACGGATTCCACAGAACTGTTCGGAAGCATGATATTGAGGGAAAACAAAACCGTTTCCCAGCAAACTGCCGGTACGGTGTTCCTTTTGCCCGGCCGTTCCCGGGTTCACAACGGTCTCGAAACTTATTTTACCCTGCTGATTGAATTTGTTTGGGGCAAAAAACGCATTATGGAAGTTTATCTGAATACAAAAGAAATGGGTGACGGCATTTTCGGTGCAGAAGCGATTGCAGAAAAGTATTTTCAAAAAACGGCAGCCCGGCTGTCCGCCTCCGAAGCGGCTTTAATTACGACGGCTTTCCCGAATCCGAAAGCGTTTAATCTGGGAAAACCGACCAGTTACATGCTAAAACAACAGGCCAAGACTGTTGCCCTGATGGATAAAATCATTCCGTTTGAAATGGGGAAAATAAATGATGAAGATGAATAAACCGGAATATGTTGACTGGGGATTAACGCCCTACGCCGAAGCATACGAAAAACAAAAGGCTCTGTTTGATGCGGCTGTCAAACGGAAAATAAACCGGGAACCTGTACGCAACACCTTCATTTTCTGCGAACATCCTCATGTAATTACCATCGGCAAACATGGTTCGGACGCCAACCTGCTGTTTCCCGAAGAAGTTTTGAAAGAGAAGCAAATATCATTATTCCGGGTAAACAGGGGCGGAGATATTACCTACCACGGACCGGGACAATTAGTCGGTTACCTGATACTGGATTTGGAATCTTTCCGAATCGGTTTGAAAGAATACATCTGCCGGATAGAAGAAACCGTCATTGATTTACTGGCGGAGTATCAGATTAAAGGAGAGCGACTGGCCGAAGCCTCAGGCGTTTGGATAGATACAGGCCGACCGGGAAAAACGCGGAAAATCTGCGCCGTGGGCGTGAAAAGCAGCCGTTACGTTACAATGCACGGCTTCGCCTTGAATGTTTCTACCGATTTGGATTATTTCAATTTGATTAATCCTTGCGGGTTTAAAGACAAGGGAGTAACTTCCATGGAAAAGGAATTGAATCGGGAAATAGACATGGAGGAAGTGAAGAAGCGTTTATTATACTTTGCGCGGCGTCATTTTGTGAGGTATTCTTCTGTTTTAACGCGCTGAAACTTCACACAAAGTTCCGACCTTCCACTCAGTCCTCCAATTCAAATATTCCTTCTATTTCTACGGGAACATTATCGGGAAGCGAACCGAAACCGGCGGCGCTCCGCGTACCGACTCCATTGTCATTTCCCCAAACGTCGGCAAATAATTCGCTGCACCCGTTGACGACATACGGATGACGCCCGAAATCCGGCGTGCAATTCACCATCCCGAATATTTTAATCACTCGTTTTACTTTATTCAGGCTTCCCAAACAGGATCGGATTGTAGCCAGCA
>JAITCT010000009.1 GCA_031282925.1 Dysgonamonadaceae bacterium
TAAAGATTCCGGACTTGAAGGCTTATTTGAAGATGGAGGGAATCTGCATCAGGAGCTTTTAGTAAATGAACTTGCCTGACCCGGTAAAGAGAGGTATAATTTTAATAAAGCGAGAATTAACCGAATTATTATTACTTTTGTTTTTTCAAAAATTAATAGTTTTTAATATGATAACAACAGACCAGTTACGGGAAGTAACGGAACGCGAGTCGGCGTTGAGGGGGTATCTTTGACGTTGATGCGAAAATAATCCAATTGGAAGAAGAGGAACTGCGCACGCAAGCGCCTGATTTTTGGGAAGACCCTAAACGTGCGGAAGAACAAATGAGAAAAGTCCGCGAAATCAAATCGTGGATTGTCGCTTATAACGAAATCAAATCGGCAGCGGAAGAACTGCAGTTGGCTTTTGATTTCCAGAAAGAAGGTATTACTACCGAAGAAGAAGTAGATGAAGCTTACGGAAGGGCTATCGGCTTGCTGGAAAATCTGGAAATGAAAAACATGCTTCGTTCGGAAGAAGACCATTTGGGGGCTGTCCTGAAAATCAATGCCGGCGCCGGCGGAACGGAAGCGCAGGACTGGGCGGAAATGCTCTGCCGCATGTATAGCCGCTGGTGCGAAAGCAAAGGATATAAACTTACCGTAACCAACTGGCTGGCTGGTGATGACGCGGGTATTAAAACCGTTACCTTACAGGTTGAAGGGGATTATGCTTTCGGGTATCTGAAAAGCGAAAACGGCGTACACCGTTTGGTTCGTGTTTCGCCATACAATGCTCAGGGCAAACGGATGACTTCTTTTTCATCGGTGTCGGTCGTTCCTTTGGTGGACGATACGATTGAGATAGACGTTAATCCGGGCGATATTACCTGGGATACTTTCCGGTCAAGCGGGGCAGGAGGGCAGAACGTTAATAAAGTGGAAACGGGCGTTCGCTTGCACTATAACTATAAAGACCCTGATACCGGCGAAGTGAAGGAAATCGTGATTGAAAACACGGAATCCCGCTCGCAGTTCGGAAATAAAGACAATGCCATCCGCCTGTTGAAATCGCAGTTGTATGAATTGGAACTGGAACGGCGCCGGAAGGCTTCCGCAAAAATCGAAGCAGGGAAGAAGAAAATCGAATGGGGTTCGCAAATCCGTTCATACGTTTTCGACGACCGGCGAGTGAAAGACCATCGGACGGATTATCAGACTTCCAATGTCGGCGCGGTAATGGACGGCGATTTGGATGGCTTTATCAAGGCTTATTTGATGGCGTATGGAGGAAGTGAAAATTAAGAATCTTATGCGAATTACGGGTGCGAATCAGCCTGTCTTTTCGTAATTCGTAATTGAATGAACCATGTCCGGCCAAAATTTACTTTATCAAATCGGGATTACGCTTGTAAAGGGAATCGGCAACATCACTGCCAAACAAATCATTGATCATTTGGATGATGTTTCGTTAGTATTTACCGAACAAAAACGTTTGCTTGAACGTGTTCCGGGCTTGTCGCGGCGAATCATTGCCGAAATCCGCCGTCCGGAAGTTTTGAAACGGGCGGAACAGGAGGTTCGTTTCATCGAAAAAAACAAAATAATGCCGCTGTTTATCACCAGTCCTGCATATCCCAAACGGTTGCGGGAATGTGCGGATTCGCCCGTTATGCTTTATTATCGGGGCAATGCCGATTTGAATGCGGCGAAGGTCATCAGCGTTGTCGGAACCAAGAATGCTTCGGCATACGGGCGGGACATGACGGAACAACTGGTTCGCGGTGTAAAGGAAAAATTTCCGGATACGCTTGTTATCAGTGGACTGGCATACGGGATTGACATTTGCGCGCATCGCGCGGCTTTGCAGGAAAATGTGGCGACCGTTGGCGTTTTAGCGCATGGTTTAGACCGGATTTATCCGCACGTCCACCGGAGTACGGCTGTCGAAATGTTAAACAAAGGCGGGTTATTGACCGATTTTATGAGCGAGACCAATCCCGACCGGCAAAATTTTGTCAAACGAAACCGTATCATTGCCGGAATAGCCGACTGTACCATTGTGGTGGAATCGGCCGAAAAAAGCGGCGCTTTGATCACCGCCGGTATTGCCGACTCGTATAATCGCGATTTATTTGCATATCCCGGTAAAGCCGAAGACCGCTATTCTGCGGGTTGCAACTCGCTCATCAAATACAGGAAAGCGGCTTTGGTTACTTCGGCGCAGGACGTTTTCAGAGAAATGAACTGGGACGCCGAAACTCAATCCGCCGCCCGCCCGGCCGTTCAACGCAGTCTTTTCACAGACTTGAATACGGAAGAGAAAACGGTATTTGATTTGCTTTCAAAAGCGAAAAATTTGCAGATGAACAGTTTGGCAATTGAACTGAATTGGCCTGTCGGTCAATTGTCCGGCGTGTTGTTTGAACTGGAAATGAAAGGGATTATTCGCTGCAAACCCGGCGGGGTTTACGGTTTGGTGTGAAGAAAATAATGCAATGCAAAAATCGCAGCATTGCATTTTTGCCGCCTTTCATTTGAACCGGAAGGGAAAGCAATTAGCTGCGCTTCATATCCTGTATTTTGTGAAATCCATAAAAGGCAAACCGGATGTTACCGGTTATTATCGGTAAATTAAGAAGAACAATCAAACCGGCCTGCTTGAAAACTTCCATGTTTTTGAACACAGATAAATTGTGAAGTCCCCAAATTGATTTCGGAACGCCCCAAATCGAATTCGGAACGTTCCGAAATGAATCCGGAATGTTCCAAACCGAATCCGGAACGTTCCGAAATGAATTTGGGGCGTTCCGAAACGAACCCGGAACGTTCCGAAATGATATCGGGGCGTTCCGAAACGAATCCGGAATGTTCCGAAATGAATTTGGAACGTTCCAAATCAAATTTGGGGCGTTCCAAAACAAATTCTCCCGTTGGTGCGAGGTGAAATTACGAATTACGGAAAAAAAAGCTGAGTTTGTCATTTTTTTCGTTTTTATATGTTCGTTATAAAGACGGCAACATGTAACGAATTATTTGACCTTTACAGCAATGACGCAGTGAGGATGAAATATTGTACACCAATGATTTCGACGAGTCCGCACAACTGTATGTTTTTAATTGTATGTCAGTTAGTTATGTTGTATTTGTAATTAATTTGTGTGTTATTTTACCGGTAACGGTTTTGCGGTGGTCGATTTTAACGACTTTAACCGTCAGTATTTTGTCTTCAATTGTGTAGATGATACGGTAAATGCCTGCACGGATGCGGTAGGTATTTTGAGAACCGATTAATTTTTTGTATCCTTCGGGACGCGGGTTGTTGGCGAGCGCCCAAGGCATTTTGAGACAGAATCGTAATAGACAGAAATTACTTTGCTTAAATCTTTTTTCGCGGATTGTGTTAATGAGACGACGTACATTTGTTATAATTTGTCAATCCGCGCCGTTTGTTTTCGTATTCTAAAACTTCTTCTAACGGGTATGTAGGCTCTCCCTTCCGGGCTTCTACATCCATCAAATCAATAAAGTCTTCAATCAATTGATTTTCGCCGTACATATCCAAATCAATACATAAAAAACGCTTGCTGCCAGAAGCGTTTTTGGTACATTTTATACCTGCCGTTTTATCCATAACTATGATAATTTAATTAAAAAATCCATGACACAAAGGTACGGTTTTTCAAACAAAAAAAACAATAACTGTATTTAATGTTTTTTTGTTTCTTAGGAACGTACATTCGTATCCTGTCCGCATAACCAACATCATGCGGGGTGCTTACGGAATCAATCATTTCTACCGAACTTTCATCCCTGACGGGATGAATTGCAATGAAAAAACAGCGCCTCAAAAAAATTAACCAATTTAATTACGAATTGCGAATTACGGGGAGAAAGAACCGGCATCTCGCAGAGATGCACAGTTCGGTAGAAAATGAAAAATGTATCCGCCCCCAACCCGCATCTCGTAGAGATGCAACATGATTTTAACATGCCCGATAACCCTGTTT
>JAITCT010000037.1 GCA_031282925.1 Dysgonamonadaceae bacterium
ACAGGCGAATCTGCTGATTTGCTATTATGGACAACAAGGTCAGAGCGCCCTTTAGTATTGATATAGTGATTATCTTTATAATAAACAGAGTTCAGAAAATCTATTATCAAATTTTTATGGAACTCCTCGCTTTCTATATCGTTAGTCTTATCTAATAAGGAAGAATGAAATAAACTCTTTTTTAAATAGTTCAATCGAACATCTGTCCAGTTTTTGTTTAAGGAAAGCCGGATTTAGCGATTGCTTTGGAGTCTTTATATTTTGCATAGGGATAGTTGATGTTAAATTGAATATTATACGGTTTTACTAATTGAAACTCAATTATATTATTCTCCAATTTCTTTTTTGATAAAATTCTCTAATACTTTTTTATCCGGCAACTGAACTAAGTATTTAGAAACAAACAGTTGGTTATCCATGCCGGAGGTGGCATATTTCGCCAAAGCCTTGCCTTTACTTCCACAGAGGATAAGTCCGATAGGTGGATTATCGCCGTCCGACATTTCATTGTCCTTGTAATAGTTCAGATAAACATTCATTTGCCCGGCGTCAGCATGGTCGAATTTACCAATTTTCAAATCAATCAAAATATGGCTTTTCAGAATACGATGATAGAAAACCAAGTCAATACGGTAATGGGTGTTGTCGAATGTGATTCGCTTCTGACGAGCTTCAAAACAGAATCCGGTGCCGAGTTCTATCAGAAATTTCTGCAAATGGTCTAATATGGCTTGTTCTAATTCAGATTCACTATATTCCGACCGTTCTTCCAATCCAAGAAATTCCAAAAAGTAAGGGTCACGGATAATATCTATACTTTGAGCCGGTTTCTGATTTTTAAATTTACTGATAATAGCCTCTTTGTTTTTAGACAAGCCAGTTCGAACGTACAAAGCGGTATTGATAGCACGTTCCAGTTCTCTGACATTCCAACTGTTTTTTATTGTTTCCACTTCATAGAAGAGTCGTTCAAGAGGGTCGTCAAATCTAATCAATTCCACAAAGTGAGTAAAACTTAATTGAGATAAAAGGGCTTCGGGAAAAATTGGATATTCGTCATGTAATTCGGCGGTCACTGACCCCCGAATTGGAATTGGTAAGCGCTTTTGTAATTCGGGGGTTATTGAACCTCGAATTTGAGGATATGTATTATAGAATGTACGACAAGAACGCAAGGCTCTGACATCCAGCCCTTTTATTCCTTTTGCTTTTATCTTCTTCGCCATTTCTTCAAGCAGATGACTCCCATATTGTGCTCGGTCTTCTCCATTTTGTTCAAATTCAACAATATAACAGCCAACCAGCCAATTCCGGATAGTTAGATTTATGTTAACTGCTTTCTTGGCATTCAATTGCAGTTGACAATGTGTTTGATAAACATTATCAATTAGTTGGTCGAAATTTTGATGTTTTACTATCATTGTTGTTTGAATTATGAGGCAAAGGTAATGAATTCCTGCGGATTACGATTGCTTGTTTAGACTGTTTCTCAATGCTTTCAATCTATTCGCCGCCTGCATATTATCCACCTTGATGTATCGCATAAATGCCGCAGGGCTTTTATGCCCCGATATTCGCATAAGTTCTTTGGCAGGAAAACCGGAGAGATACATATTTGTACAGAATGACCTCCGGCAAGTATGCGAAGACATCATTTCCCATTTCTCATGAACTTCTTTTACCCGAAGATTCCCTTTTTTACGGACAACCTCTACCTTTTGCTTTAGTTTGGCTTTCTTACCAAGTTCCTTTAGGCGTTCATTAAATTTATAGCTGGGAACTTTCGGCAGGTCGTAATCGTATTTTTCTAAAATATCCGGCACGTAGTCAATCATCGGTATGATAACAGCCTTATGGACTTTCCTCTGTTTTAGACTGATCGTTTCGTTGGCGACATCAATATGTTCCGGGCTAAGTGTAGATAGATCACTGTATCGTAAACCTGTATAGCATCCTACGATAAATATATCCCGAATCTCTTCCAGTTCTTTATCATCCGAAAGATTCAAGTTGTAAATCTTAGCAAGTTCATTTTCACTTAGATAAATAGCATCCGTTTCTTCTTCAACAACCTTGAAATGGGAGAGGTCAACCGCAGGAATAGTTCCTTTGGCTATTTGATAGTTGACAAACCCTTTTAGTAGCCGTACAACCTTTCCTGCAGAATTAGTTAGTAATCCGATTGTTCCGTCCGGTTTCTCTGCCTTATAGAAAAGATAATCCATGAATTCATTATAGAATTTCAGATTGAGATTTCGAAACGTAACCGGTTGTGATGAATGTTCCTTGAAATTTGTCAGATGCTTTTTCAGAGATTTATAGTCCTTTATCTGGTCAGCAGATACCTTACCTTTTTTCTCTTCAATGTATAAATCCAATGTATCGAACATGTTTACCCGATTAGAGCGTTGTTCGTATTCTCGGTTCTTTTCCAGTTCAAGCAATACAAAATCAACAATAGGGTCTATGCCATTGTCTTTAGCATAAGTTAGAATCTGGCCCAACTTCGATGTTATCTTTGTTAGAACGGAATCAATCTCTTCAAATTCTGGGCAGGCACGTTTTACCCAACGTTTTTTATCATCCCAATGTTCGGGCTTGATAGTATATCCGGTAGATATTAGTGTCCGCTTTGTGCGATTGTAATTGTAGCGCACATACAAAGGAGACTTTCCGTCGCTTGCGACGTAGTTTGGTTTGATGTAGGGATAATATAAATTTGCCATACCGCGAAATTATTGTGTTGCATTTGTGTTGCAAATCTACAAAAACTATTCGAAACAGCAAATAATTAAGCAAAAATACATCTTATAAATAACTGATAATCATATATTATTAGAAACTATTGGAAATTATAGAAAACAAATCAGAGTCCCGTCCATACCGCAGAAGCCTTCGGACACATGAAGGACAAACGCAGACAAATCCCGCAAAATCAAGGTTTTACGGGATTTTTTTATGCTCTCGACGGACACCTGAAAGTCATCAAAAAGACATATCTGGACAGAGTTGCGTTACAGATTCGTTACAGAAAAACGACAGGAAATTCCTGTAACGATTTCCTTCACAAGTCCCTCATATGTCGCAAATTGTCCACGTCGAAACAGCTCATATTTTATTAAGTAACCCTACCTTTGCAGAGGTAAACGTCAGGGAAGGTCTTTACGGATTTTGATACCTGTTTAATGGCTGTCTGATGCCTGTTGCGAGGCGGTTTATCCGCTGATGCGAGAATAAAAATCGCAGCAAAATCGTTACAGAAATCGTTACAGATGTTAAATCACATGGAAAAAATCGTTACAGAAGACTTTTTTCGACCGTTACAGATGCAGTGGGATAAAAACCATTTTTAGTATGAGCAGTACATTTAAAATCCTCTTTTACGTGAGGAAAAATTACGTAAACAAAAACAGAAAAGCCGGAATCATGATTCGTGTCACGTTGAACGGCGAGATTTGTCAATTCAGTTCCATTTCCGGCAACAGGCGCTCAAAGGGGTGTTCCCCCTTTGTTTTTGGCCGCAGGGCCGCAGCCGAACTCCTTGATGCAACCCTGCATCCGGCGGGCTGGGGTTTGCGAGAGTAATGTTGAATTTGTCATTTTTTTCGTTTTTTACATGTTCGTTATAAAGATAGCAAACATGTAACGAATTAGTTGATTTTTACAAATAATGGCAGTTGTGTATCAAAAAAATGATTAATTTTGCATAAAGGTAAATGAACGAAAAATACAGTCAGTTGCTGAAAAAATAAAATTCAACACAAATATATGACATTTGACATGCGGTACAATACACAAGAAAAGCGTTTGGCTTTGCCGGGATACGGCAGGAATATTCAAAATATGGTTGATTACTGCGTTTCGATTCCCGACAGGGAAGAACGGACACGGTGTGCGAATACGATTATCAACCTCATGGGGAATATGTTTCCTCATTTGCGGGACGTCAATGATTTTAAACATATCCTTTGGGATCAACTGGCTATTATGTCCGGTTTTGCCTTGGATATTGATTATCCCTACGAAGTGATCAAATGGGAGGATTTGCACGTCAAACCGGCAAAACTGCCTTATTCCCAGGAAAAAATAGCCCGCAAACATTATGGAAAAAACCTTGAGAATATGATTAAAAAAGCTCGGGAATACGAAGACGGCGAGATGAAAAACGCCTTGATCAGCCTGTTGGCCAACCACATGAAAAAATCGTTCCTCACATGGAATAAAGAAGTAGTTGACGACCGGAAAATTTTCACGGATTTGGAATCTTTATCCGACGGAAAAATCGTATTGAATGAAGATTCCCATAAATTGATGGAATCGAAAGATATTTTATCGAAGAAAAACAAAAATCCCGGCAGGAAGCAAAAAAATTAAATTTCATTGGAATCCTTATGTCATCATTTATCATAGAGGGCGGACACAAGTTATCGGGGGAAATCGTCCCCCAAGGCGCGAAAAACGAAGCCCTGCAAGTAATCTGCGCAACGTTGCTCACTCCCGAAAAAGTTACCATCCACAACATCCCGGATATCCTGGATGTGAACAATTTAATTCTCCTGTTAAAGGAAATGGGCGTAAAGGTCGATCATCCGAAACCCGGCACATACACTTTCCAGGCCGATGACGTCAACTTGGAATATATTCAGACGGAGGAATTTCTGAAAATTTCGACGGCATTGAGAGGTTCGGTCATGCTGGTAGGCCCTTTGGTAGCCCGTTTCGGGGAGGCGCTTATTCCCAAACCGGGAGGCGATAAAATCGGCCGCCGCCGTTTGGATACGCATTTTACCGGCATACAAAAATTAGGCGCCGAATTTAATTATATCCCCGAACGCAGGCTTTTTGAAGTCAAATCAAACGGTTTGAAAGGAACTTATATGTTGCTGGACGAAGCGTCGGTAACGGGAACCGCCAATATCCTCATGGCTTCCGTTCTGGCCGAAGGAAAAACAACGATTTACAATGCCGCCTGCGAACCTTATTTGCAACAACTGACAAAGATGCTGATGGCGATGGGCGCACAAATAGAAGGTTTGGCTTCCAATCTTCTCCGAATTGACGGCGTTGAATCTTTACACGGTTGCGAACACACGATTTTGCCCGATATGATTGAAATCGGAAGTTTTATCGGCATGGCGGCGATGACCCGTTCCCCGTTGCGCATCAAAAACGTTTCTTTCAACGATTTGGGGATTATCCCCGACGCTTTCCGGCGGTTAGGGATTTCCGTCCTGAACGAAAACGACGATATTTTCATTCCCGAACAGGATTCTTATACCATAGAAACCTTTATTGACGGGTCTATTTTGACGGTTGCCGATGCACCCTGGCCGGGACTGACGCCCGACTTGTTGAGCGTTTTCCTGGTCGTAGCCACGCAAGCCAACGGAAGCGTGCTTGTTCACCAGAAAATGTTTGAAAGCCGCCTGTTCTTTGTGGATAAACTCATTGACATGGGGGCGCAGATTATTTTGTGCGATCCGCACCGGGCAACGGTTATCGGCGCTAACCGGCGTTACAGCCTCCGGGCAACGACAATGGTTTCGCCCGATATCCGTGCGGGAATTGCGATGTTGATTGCCGCAATGAGCGCCGAAGGAAACAGTTGTATCCAAAATATTGAACAGATTGACAGAGGTTATGAGCATATTGACAAACGCCTGAATGCACTGGGCGCAAAAATCACGCGGATACCATGATCAGGCGGGAAGACCTGGTAAAGATCGGGCGATTCGGGAAGCCACACGGTATCAAAGGAGAAATGACATTCACTTTCACCGGTAATTCTTTCGAGGATAGCGAATGTCCTTTTTTTATTTGCGCGATTGACGGTATTTTTGTGCCTTTCCGCATCGAAAATTACCGGTTTACTTCCGATACGGCAGGCAGGGTTCGTTTGAAAAACCTTGATTCGGACGGTAAAGTCCGGTTTCTTTCCGGCAAAGAAATCTATTTCCGCAAAAAACGCATCAATGCAGGTACTTCCGGCGATTCCCGCACCTGGAGTTATTTTACCGGGTTTACCGTAATTGACAAACATTCGGGGACAATCGGACGTATATCCGCCATTGAAGAATCTACCCTCAACACCCTGTTTATTATCGGCACGGAAACAAAGGAGATACTTATTCCCGCTACAGGGGAAAT
>JAITCT010000140.1 GCA_031282925.1 Dysgonamonadaceae bacterium
CAGGCCGTTATGGATGTGCTGATCCGGAAATCCCGCCTGGCGCTCAAGCAATATCCGTCGCGGTCGTTTGCGATTGTGGGAGGCGTGGCCGCCAGTCCGCAATTGCGGGAGGAAGCCGCCGATTTGTGCAAACGGATGAAAGTCGAATTGTGTTTGCCGCCTTTGCGCTGGTCGACCGACAATGCGGCGATGATTGCTTTGGCTGCTTTTGATTATCTTAATTTATCCATTTACAAAGAACCCGTTGCCGATTTGCAGCTTACAATGGACAGGTTTTGAGGGGGAGTTATAGAGTTTTATAGAGATTTTTTAGTTACTGAAATTGCAAAATAGTTAGTGGGTGTTTGCAGATGATAACTATAATAGTTATTTTTGTTTTTATTAATCTATGAGATTTGGCAAGTGAAAACAAGCGAAGCTTTACGAAAATTGAAAAAAGGTGATTGCTATTTCGTAGGACATGGTAAAGAGCACGATTGTTGGTACAGCACACTAACAAAAAAGCGGTTTCGTGTACCTCGACACACATCTCAGGAATTGATGGACGGAACAAAAAAGCATTGAAAAGATATCTGGAGTTAAATTATAATTTCCTATGAATCCTATAGAAATAAAAAGTATGGAAAAAGTAAAAGTCATAGTAGAACTCGGTAGCGACAACAGGTATAGCGCCTACATGGATTGCTACGACTATAATTTTGGGCTTGCGGGTTTTGGTAGTACGGCGAAAGATGCGATAGAGGATTTTTATGAATCGTACCGCGAAGAGAGAGATATGTGCGCAAAAGAAGGGAAAGAGATGCCCGAATTAGAATTTGATATTAGGTAACGATATTGCTTCGCTGCTTCGTAGTTCACAATGACGACTATATAAAATTAACTTATATTTTGCACGGCATGATTTTGTGCATCCGATTTTATTAAAAATGGAAAATTATTTAAACACGAAGACACTGTTCATACACGGTTTTGTATCGTTGTGTCTTCGTGCCTTTGTGTTTACAAAAAAGCCGTTTGCCGATGCATGTGAATGAAACTGTAACAAATCAAACGTTCAAAAAAGTTTGATTGAAAAAGCAAAAACATGCGGAAAATTTTACTACCTTTGCGCTTGAAAAATCGGAAAAAAGATTCGGATTTATTATTAAAAAATTATTTTGTATGGCAAATTTAGATTTATGCAAGTATGGCATTAGCAGCAACATTCCTGTTGTTCACAACCCCTCCTACGAAGAATTGTTTCAGGCTGAAATGGACTCGAAAAACGAGGGATTTGAAAAAGGTATCTTAACAAACACCGGCGCTGTATCCGTAGATACGGGCAAATTCACCGGGCGTTCGCCCAAAGACCGTTACATCGTAAAAGATGCGGTAACCGAAAACACCATCTGGTGGGACGGCAACATCAACAAACCGGTTTCCGCCAATGTGTGGAACGATTTGAAAGCAAACACAATCAAACAGTTAAATACGGCTAAGAAACTGTATGTAGTAGATACGTTCTGCGGTACAAATACCGACACCCGCATGAAAGTCCGCTTCATCATGGAAGTGGCCTGGCAGGCGCATTTCGTAACAAATATGTTTATCCGTCCGTCACATTTTGAACTGGCAAATTACGGCGAACCTGATTTCGTGGTATTCAACGGTTCGAAAACAACCGACCCCGACTGGCAAAAGCACGGTTTGAACTCCGAAGTCTATGTCTTATTCAACCTGACGGAAAGAGAACAAATCATCGGCGGCACCTGGTACGGTGGCGAAATGAAAAAAGGAATGTTCTCCATGCAGAATTATTACCTGCCTTTGAAAGGCATTGCTTCGATGCACTGCTCGGCAAACGTGGGCGAAGCCGGCGACGTAGCCGTATTCTTCGGTTTGTCCGGAACGGGAAAAACAACCCTTTCTGCCGACCCGAAACGTTACCTCATCGGCGACGATGAACACGGTTGGGACAACAACGGGGTATTCAACTACGAAGGCGGCTGCTATGCCAAAGTAATTGACCTGAGCAGAGAAAACGAACCGGATATCTGGCGCGCTATCCGCCGCGACGCTTTGCTGGAAAACGTAACGGTCAAAGCAGACGGAACGCCCGACTATTCCAAAGCGGCTTCAAAAACCGAAAATACCCGTGTTTCGTATCCGATTCACCATATTAACAAAATTGTGCTGCCTTCGCGCGCCGGACATGCCAGCAAAATTATTTATCTTTCGGCTGATGCTTTCGGCGTATTGCCTCCGGTATCGGTTCTGGACGAAAAATCGGCTCAATATCACTTCCTCTGCGGTTATACCTCCAAACTGGCCGGTACCGAACGGGGAATTACGGAACCGGTTCCTTCGTTTTCTCCCGCTTTCGGCGAAGCGTTCCTGACTTTGCACCCGACTCGATACGCAAGCGTGCTGGCAAAGAAAATGAAAGAGCATAACGCTAAGGCGTATTTGGTAAACACCGGCTGGAACGGCACAGGCAAACGGATTTCCATCAAAGATACCCGCGCGATTATTGATGCCATCATTGACGGTTCGATTGAAAAAGCCGAAAAAGTGCATATTCCCGTTTTGAACCTCTATGCGCCGAAAAAACTGAACAATGTATCGGAAGGCATCCTCGACCCGCGCAATACTTACGCCAATAAAAGCGAATGGGAAGAAAAAGCCAGATCGCTGGCCGCTAAATACATCAAGAATTTTGAACAATATTTGCCGGAAGGAAAAGATTTAATTCCTTCGGGACCGCAGTTGTAATCATTCCCTCCTGCTGATTTTTGAACGCTAATTACGCGAAAAGTTTCGTGTAATTAGCGTTCATCCTTTCTTCATCTGTCACACATTAAAGCGAAAGTGCATAATATCCCCGTCCCGAACAACATATTCCTTACCTTCAACGCTCATTTTACCGGCTTCCTTAACGGCAGCTTCCGAGCCGAGCCGGATATAATCATCGTATTTAATAACTTCGGCGCGGATAAAACCTTTTTCAAAATCGGTATGGATAACTCCTGCGCACTGGGGTGCTTTGCTGCCTTTCCGGTAAGTCCAGGCGCGAACTTCCTGCGGCCCCGCAGTCAGGAAAGTTTCCAGATTCAACAATTGATAAGCCGCTTTTATCAAACGGTTTACGCCGGATTCCCGCAAGCCGAGTTCCGACAAAAACATTTCCCTTTCCTCATAAGTCTCAAATTCTGCAATTTCGGATTCGATTTTAGCGGCCACAACCAGCAAATCGGCGTTTTCCCCGCGAACAGCCTGCCGCACTTGTTCCACATACGGATTTCCAGAAACGGCGGAAGCCTCATCTACATTACAAACATACAAAACCGGCTTGTTCGTCAAAAGAAACAAATCATGGGCGATTCTTTCATCATCTTTATTGTCAAATTTCACGGTACGGGCCGGTTTCCCCTGTTCGAGCGCAGTTTTGTAACGCAAGAAAACTTCCAAAGCCGTTTTTGCCTGTTTGTCCCCGCCGGTTTGCGCCTGCTTTTGGACTTTACCGATTCGGGATTCAATCGTTTCAAGGTCTTTCAGTTGCAATTCGTAATCAATTATTTCCTTATCCCTTGCCGGATTCACAGAACCGTCGACATGCGTTACATTCTCATCGTCAAAACAGCGCAAAACGTGTAAAATGGCATCCGTTTCCCTGATATTCGCGAGAAATTTATTCCCAAGCCCTTCGCCTTGACTTGCCCCTTTGACCAGTCCGGCAATATCGACGATTTCCACCGTTGTCGGCACAATCTTTTGAGGGTGAACCAGTTCGGCTAACCGATTCAGCCGTTCATCGGGAACAGTAATCACACCTACATTCGGTTCAATGGTGCAAAAAGGGAAATTTGCCGCTTGCGCTTTCGCATTGGAAAGGCAGTTGAAAAGTGTGGATTTACCTACATTCGGCAATCCGACAATACCACATTGTAAAGCCATTTGATTTGTTTTTTATATTTATACTCTCAATTCACAATAATTTCTGTTCAAACAGGTAACAAAAACAATTCCGTCCCTTTATTGTTTATGTCTTGGCGCACAAAATTAGGTGAAAAACCTGGGATTTCCAAAGGATTACCGGTATGGTCTCATAACTTTACCGCCGCCAGGCACGGAATGGCGAAAACGTGATTTGATGTATTTCTTATATTTGTCGCGTTAAATCAGCTGTTTTTAGTAAATGAATCCGGTTGTTTCCGGGCTGGGTCGGCGTGTCGGGATATTAGAATAAACGATAATTCGTCCGCAACACTTTAAACTCCGTCCGGCGGTTGATTTGGTCGGCAATTTCCTGTTGATCCGGATGAAGCGTTTCAATAAATGCGGCGTCCAATATTTGATTTTCGGGAAGGAATTCGTATTCCTTCGCAAGATTTTTCGTTACGGTTTTAGGCGTTGTTTTCCCGTAACCGGCAGGCGTCAGCCGCTCTTTTTCAACGCCTCCCGCAATCAGGTAATCCACTACCGACTGGGCGCGCCTCAGCGATAAGTCATTGTTGTATTCGTCCGTACCTTTGCGGTCGGTATGCGCCGAAAGCTCAATTGTTACATTCGGATTGTCCTGAAGCAAGATAATGAGTTCAACCAGCGCTTGTTCCGATTCGGGACGCAAAGTGGCTTTGTCGAAATCGTAGAAAATATTTTTGAGTAAAACCGGTTTGGAAATAGACGCCAGATAGAAATCAACATAAAAAGTTTGGCTTTTTTCTTCACCCGGGACCGACAGCGTTTGTTTTTGGTTCAGGTATCCGGGGGCGCTTCCCATCATCACATAATCCATTCCCGATACAATATCAGCCGAGTAAGACCCGTCTTTTTTGACGGCAAAACGTTGGTCGCTCCCGTCTTTTCCCACCATGCGCACCGTTGCGCCGTCAATCAGTTCTTCGTCCCGTCCCAGCACCCAACCTTCGACTTTTACGTGGACGCCCGGCAATTCAAAGGAATAGATATGATCGGCTCCACGCGCGTCGTTGCGGTTGCTGCTGAAATAACCTTTTTCGTCAGCGCCTTTGAAACAGATGCCGAAATCATCGGACATACTGTTGATGGGCGGTTTCATGTTTTCGACTTTCCACCCGCCGTCTTTTTGCTTAGTGGCTTTGAAAATGTCAAGTCCCCCCATTCCCGGATGCCCGTTGGACGAAAAATAAAGCGTCGAATCGTCCCGCATACAGGGGAACATTTCATCGCCCGGCGTGTTGATGCCGGGTCCCAAATTTTCAGGTGCGTAAGTTCCTGTTTCATTGAGCGAAACTCGCCAGATATCTTTTCCGCCATAACTGCCTTTCACATCCGAAACGAAATATAAATAGCCGTCGGCGCCAACCGCCGGATGCGCCGCCATTGACAACGAATCTTTGAAAATCGTTACCCGTTCTCCTGCATTCCATTGCGCTCCGGAACGCGCAGACTTGTAGATGTCGGCCGTTCTCTCTACGCCTTCCTCTTCGGCGCAAAAAGTGTAATACATTGTCGCTCCGTCGGCCGAGAGCGAACAAGTGCCTTCGTCAAATTCGGTATTCAAAGCGCTTTCGATGTGTTCCGGCTTTTTCCACTGCCCTTTTTCATCTTGTGTTGCGACGTAAAAATCGTTGTATTTCGCACCGGTAATGTTGCTTTGCGAATTACCTACCACATCTTTGCGCGAAGAAGTGAAAATAAGCTGGTCGTATTGCTCTCCGAAAAGCATGGGCGAAAATTCCCCATAGCGTGAATTGAATGCATCCATCTTTTTAACAATGTATCGCGTCGGATTTTTTTTCCATTCCATAGCCGAATCGCATCCGATGATTCCGTTTTTTGCCAAAAGAAAATCGGGAAAACTGTCGAGAAATGCGGAATACTGTTTTTTTGCTTCGTCGTAACGGCCTAATTTATGTAGCATTAAGGCGGAATAATACACTTTTGAACTGTCGTCATATTCATAGCGGATGGCATTATTATAGCCGGTCAAGGACCTTTGGGTTCCTTCGATTTTCCGATAACATTCGGCCATGCGGAAAGCAATATTGCCCCGCAAATCGGTTTTCTTGGAAGATGTTTGAGCATAAACCTTGCGGTAAACTCGGGCGGCGGCATAGTATTCTCCTCTTTCTTCTTTGGCAACGGCGTCGCTTAATTTGGCCGTTTTGCAGGAAAACAGCGACAGGATTGCCGTCATTAACGAAAAAAAAATAATTTGCTTATTCATTCCAAACCGGTTTATGCGTCATTAAATAATGCGTTTGCCTGTGCATAAAATCGTGCAACGCAAAATATAAACTGTTTTTTTTGATAATTATTGTATTTTTCCCTCCATTTCCCACACCAATACTTTGTTAAACAATTTCTTAACTCCTGATCCGTTCCGTATGTTGCGCACCTTGTGCCTAATGCATAAAACTGCCCTGTGTAAAGCATAAAATAAATTTGTTCTTGTTTTTTATCAAGCATTATTTGTTTTTGTTTTGTTATTTCAAACAAAATATTTAATTTTGCAACCGAAATTAAATTTAGTACAAGGGTTTAAATATGTCAGATCCGAAAAAAATCAGAAGCGCTTTAATTTCCGTCTTTCATAAAGACGGTTTGAATAACATATTGAAACAGTTAAATGATGCGGGTGTTACATTCTTTTCCACCGGAGGTACAAAAGAATTTATTGAATCGTTGGGTTATCCCTGCACTTCGGTCGAAAGTCTGACAGGCTATCCTTCAATTTTGGGCGGACGGGTTAAGACATTACACCCAAAAGTATTCGGCGGTATTCTAAACCGCAGGGAAAACGAATCCGACCGGCAACAGATTGCACAATACGATATTCCCGAAATTGATTTGGTGATTGTTGATCTGTATCCTTTCCGTGAAACCCTTGCTTCGGGCGCCGGCGAAGAAGAAATCATCGAAAAAATAGATATTGGCGGCATCTCCCTGATTAGGGCGGCCGCCAAAAATTTTAAAGACGTAATTGTTATTGCATCCGAAAACCAGTATGCTCCCTTGAACAATCTTTTGTCGGAAAACGGAGCGGTTTCTACCCTCGAAGAACGAAAATGGTTTGCCAAAGAAGCTTTTGCCGTCTCTTCCGGCTACGATACGGCGATATTCAATTATTTTGATGAAGGCGACGGTTCCTGTTTCCGCTTTGCCGGAGGGAACGCTAAAATCCTGCGGTATGGAGAAAATCCTCATCAAAAGGGAATTTTCTACGGCGATTTTGAATCCTTGTTTGAACAACTTCAAGGGAAAGAAATTTCCTACAATAATTTGCTGGACATAGAAGCTGCCGTTTCCCTGATTTCGGAATTTGACGAACTGACTTTTGCCGTTTTGAAACACAACAATGCTTGTGGAATTGCTTCCCGTCCGACGGTAAAAGCAGCGTGGGAAGCGGCTTTAGCCGCCGATCCGGTTTCGGCTTTCGGAGGAATCCTGATTTGCAATGCGCCCATTGATAAAGAATCGGCGGAAGACATTAATAAAATTTTCTTTGAAGTGATTATCGCTCCCGATTACGATACGGCTGCGTTGGAAATCCTGATGCGGAAAAAGAACCGTGTTATTCTCATTCAAAAAGACAAGCCGCAAGCCAAACATCAATTTCGTTCCTTGTTAAACGGCGTTTTGGCGCAGGACAAAGACCTGAGCGTTCAAACCGCAGCCGGTTTGAAAACCGCAACGCGGAAAACGCCCGAAAGTAATGAGACGGAAGATTTGCTGTTTGCTAATAAAGTGGTGAAACATACCAAATCCAACGCCATTGTTCTGGTGAAAAACAAGCAACTTTATGCAAGCGGCATGGGGCAAACTTCACGTGTTGACGCCCTCAAACAGGCCATTGAGAAAGCAAAATCCTTGGGTTTTGATTTGAAAGGAGCAGTCATGGCTTCCGATGCTTTCTTCCCGTTTCCCGATTGTGTTGAAATGGCAAACAGGGAAGGAATTACAGCGGTCATTCAGCCAGGAGGTTCCGTTAAAGATGATTTATCAATAGAATATTGTGACACTCATAATATGGCGATGGTGATGACCGGGATTCGCCATTTTAAACATTAAAAAAAATTTATTATGGGATTATTTTCTTTTACGCAAGAAATTGCGATGGATTTAGGAACAGCGAATACGATTATAATCAGCAATGGTAAAATTGTAGTTGATGAGCCGTCCGTAGTGGCTTTGGATGACCGTAGCGATAGGATTTTGGCTATCGGCAAAAGGGCGCAGCAAATGGAAGGCAAAACGCCTACCAAAATCAAAACGATTCGCCCGCTCCGTGACGGAGTGATCGCCGATTTTAATGCCGCAGAACAAATGATACGCGGATTAATTAAAATGGTTAACAGCAAAAACCACTTTTTCTCTCCTTCTTTGAGAATCGTAGTTTGTATTCCTTCGGGAAGCACCGAAGTAGAAATCCGCGCCGTCCGCGACTCTGCGGAACATGCCGGCGGACGGGACGTTTACATGATTTACGAACCGATGGCGGCGGCCATCGGAATCGGGTTGGATGTTGAGGCGCCGGACGGAAACATGGTTGTGGATATAGGCGGAGGTACGACCGAAATTGCAATTATTTCTTTAGGCGGGATTGTTTCGAATAAATCCATCCGTATTGCAGGTGACGATTTGACACAAGATATTGTTGATTACATGGGACGTCAGCATAACATGCGTATCGGCGAACGATCGGCCGAATTGATTAAAATCAATGTCGGATCCGCTTTGGTTCACCTTGACGATCCCCCTGAAGATTATATTGTATATGGCCCAAACCGGATGACGGCTTTGCCGATGGAAGTTCCCGTTTCCTATCAGGAAATTGCCCATTGCATTGATAAATCTGTTTCAAAAATCGAAATGGCTGTTTTGGCTGCTTTGGAAAGTACGCCCCCCGAACTGTACGCCGATATTGTTCGTAACGGAATTTATCTGGCTGGCGGCGGTGCATTGTTGAAAGGATTGGATAGGCGATTGACGGACAAAATTAATATTCCGTTCCATATTGCCGACGATCCGCTTCATGCGGTAGCCAAAGGAACAGGTGTTGCTTTGAAAAATATTAATAAATTTAACTTCCTGATACGATAATTGAGAAATTTAGTCAATTTTATCCTGAAGAATATTTACTGGCTGCTATTTTCTTTCCTTGCCCTTTTTTCTTTTTACTTGCTCATTCACAGTAATGAATTTCAGCGGAGTAAATATTTGTCGGTTTTCCAGGAAATAGCAGGCAAGGTTTATTGGGTTTCCAACAGTGTTGAATCATACATGAACCTGAAAACGATCAACTCCGATCTGATACAACGGATTGCCGTACTTGAGCAGGAAGTAAAGGACTATAAAAAGGAAGTGGAAATTTTGTCGGAGCAAGTCTTTCCCATGGATGTACACAAATATGAACACACTTATTCAAACCCTTTTAGTTTTATTCCCGCTCAAGTTGTGAATAACCAGATTTCGCGAATGGGAAACAATTATATTACTTTGAACAGGGGGACTTTGGCCGGTCTGAAAGAAGATATGGGCGTTTTGTCGCCGAATGGAATTGTCGGAGTTGTGATAAGCGTTTCGACTCATTTTGCAAAAGTAATACCGATTTTGAATCCCAACTACCAACCAAGTTGTAAAATCAAAGGCTCGGATTATTTCGGGACTTTATCGTGGGACGGAAAAGATTCCCGGTATATCTCTTTAAAAGAATTGCCGCAACATGCCGATTTCAATATCGGGGATACGATTGTAACCAGCGGATTTTCTACAATTTTTCCGGAAGGAGTGCTTGTCGGCACGGTGGAAGATACTTTCAAGAAAAAAGGCGAAAATTATAATTCGTTGAAAGTGAAACTGTTTACTAACTTTAGCGCTTTAAGCGAAGTTTTGGTTGTAGTAAATGCACTGAAAGAAGAACAACTGAACATAGAGAAAGGGGAAAGCGATGAATAAAACGGCGATTCAGCGTTTCCTGTTTTTTATTCTCCTTGTATTATTGCAAATATGGTTGTTCAACAACATCCACTTGTTTGGAGTTGCCACATCTTTTGTATATCTTGATTTTACCTTGAAATTGCCGGTCAAAATGAATCGTAATACGGCGTTGATGTTGTCGGCGTTGATGGGTTTAATTATTGATTTGTTCGGTTCTACTTTGGGTTTGAACATGTCTGTTATGGTAATCATCGGATTTTTAAGGTTTTATTTGTTAAAACTATTTGCGCCGAGAGATGTTTATGAAGACTATGTGCCTTCGTTTAAAACATTGGGAACTTTCATGTTTATGCGTTATGTAGGAACAATAACGTTGATTCATGTAACGATCTTGCATTTATTGGAGTCGTTTACTTTGTTCGATCCGGTAAAATTGATGTTGCGAATTTTGAGTAGTTTTATTTTGACGTTTTTGCTGATTTGTGCTATTGAAAGCATCAATATCAAGGGATTCAAAAAATGAAGAAAGAAAGCTTTGACGCCGATAGAAGGAAAATGTTTATCATTTACGGCGTCTGTATTTTGGTTTTGGTTTATATCATACAACTTTTTACATTACAGGTACTTGATAGTAACTATAAGGAGTGGGCGAATTCAAATGCATTTCTGAATAAGAAACAATACCCGCCGCGAGGCGTGATGTATGACCGAAATAACAAGCTGTTGGTTTACAACCAACAGTCCTATGACGTGATGGTTGTCATGCGGGAAACCAGAGAATTTGATACCTTGGCTTTTTGCCGCGCCGTTAATATTAATAAGGAATATTTCAAAAAAAAATGGGCTGATGTGAAAAACCGGAAAATGAATCCGGGCTATTCCTCTTATACGCCGCAGACTCTTCTCACGCAATTGGGCAGTAAAGAATACGGTATCTTTCAAGAATCCATTTATAAATTTCCCGGATTTTATTTGCAAAACAAAACCATTAGAAAATATAGTTATCCCAATGCCGCTCACGTTTTGGGATATATCGCCGAAGCCGATAAACAAAATCTGGCTGATGACGAATATTATGTTCGCGGAGATTATATTGGAAAGACAGGTGTTGAAAAGCAATATGAATCTTATCTGCGGGGTACGAAAGGCGTGGAAATTCTGTTGCGCGACGCCCATGGTCGCATCAAAGGAAAATACGAAGAAGGAATCCATGATCAAGACCCGATCCCTGGAAAAGAGTTAACGCTTTCGCTTGACATTGACTTGCAGGCATACGGTGAAATACTGATGATTAACAAGTTAGGAAGTATCATCATGATAGAACCGGAAACCGGCGAAATTTTATGTATGGTTTCTTCACCTACTTATGACCCCTCTATTCTCGTGGGACGACAATTCAGCGAAAATTTCAACAATCTTACAAAAGATATTTATACACCTTTGATAAACAGGGCTTTGAACGGTACCTATCCGCCGGGTTCAACTTTCAAGCCGGCGCAGGCGTTGGTTTTTCTGGAAGAAGATATTATTCAGCCCTCAACAACTTATTCCTGTTACTACGGCTGGCCGCCCGGCGGAGGCCGCCCGAAGTGTCATGCACACGGTTCGCCTTTATCTTTGGTTGACGCCATTGGGACTTCCTGTAATTCCTATTTTTGTTGGGGATTAAAGGCCATGTTGGAAAGTAAAAAATACAGTTCGATTGAAAGTGCAATGGATAGATGGCGAGACCTGATGGTGAGCCAGGGGTTTGGTTACCCTTTGGGGGTGGATTTACCCGATGAAAAGCGGGGCAGGATTCCCAACGGTCAATTTTACGATAAGATTTATTCGCGGTGGAATCCGTTTACGGTCATTTCAATTTCAATCGGGCAGGGGGAAATTGAAGAAACGCCTTTGCAAATCTGCAATTTGGCGGCAACTATTGCCAACCGGGGATATTATTATACGCCGCATGTAGTGAAAAAAATCAGGGATACGGCTTTGGATTCGACTTATACGAAAAGAAGATATACAGGAATAGCATCCGAACATTACGGAGCGATTGTAGACGGAATGCGTAAAGCAGTAGCCGGCGGGACTTGTTACAGGGCAAATCTTCCGAATATTGAAGTTTGCGGGAAAACCGGAACTGCCCAGAATAAAGGGAAAGACCATTCTATTTTTATGGCTTTTGCGCCGAAAGACAATCCGAAAGTGGCTATTTCCGTTTTGGTTGAAAACGGCGGTTTCGGAGCTACAAATGCGCTTCCCATAGCAAGATTGATGTTGGAAAAATATCTGAACGGAGAAATTTCCGAGTCGGACAAATGGATAGAAGAAAGTTTGAAAAACACAGTAATTTTAAGAAATGGTTTACCTCAAAAACAAGATATGGAATAATTTGGATTGGGCAACCGTTTCCATTTACGCCCTGATGGTCATTGCAGGATGGTTCACGATCTATGCGGCCAGTTACGATTTCGACCAGGTTTCGATTTTTGACTTGTCGGGACGCGCCGGTATGCAGATGATTTGGATTGTTATCTCTGTAGCAATAGGCTTTTCACTTCTTCTGGTTGAAAATAATTTCTATGACATTTTTGCCTATTGGGCTTATGTTTTCCTGATTTTCCTTCTGATTATAACTATTTTTGTTGCACCCGATATAAAAGGTTCGCACTCGTGGCTGGTCATGGGACCATTTCGTCTGCAACCGGCCGAATTTGCTAAATTTACAACGGCTCTGGCTCTGGCCCGGTTTATGAACGGGTATCGGTTTGAATTGATGAGACCGAAAAATTTTTTGGTTGCCTTGTGCTTGATTCTTTTGCCGCTGTGTTTGATTTTGTTGCAGAAAGAAACAGGTTCCGCCTTGATTTTTTTAGCTTTTTTCATTGTACTGTATCGCGAAGGAATGCCCGGTACGATTATTTTTATGGGCATTTGTACCATTTTATATTTTTTGGTCGCCCTTAAGTTGGATGAACTTTTTTGGGATACCACGCCTTTGGGCGAGTATGTAAATTTGCTTTTGACGCTCCTTTTTGTTTTCGTCATGCTTTTTAGTTATAAAAAGGGCCGCCAGACTACAAAATACATTGTTTTCTCATATTTGGGATTGGTGGTAATTAGTATTGTAGCTGCTTTTTTTGTGAAATTTGATTTGTGTCGGGTTACGTTGTCCATTTTAGTTCTTACTATTGTTACCGTTTTGATAAATTACATCCGGTTCAGGGCTTCACGGTATTTGTATGTTATTCTTTTTGCCTTATTTTCGATAGTTTATTTGTATTCGGTCGATTATTTTTTCGATGAGGTATTGGAACCTTACCAGCAAACGCGCGTCAAAGTGGCTCTGAGTATGATTGACGATCCCGGCGGAGCGGGATATAATGTCAATCAGTCCAAAATAGCCATCGGTTCGGGCGGCCTTTTTGGAAAAGGTTATCTGAATGGGACTCAAACCAAATTGAAATACGTACCCGAGCAGGATACTGATTTTATTTTTTGTACGATAGGCGAGGAGAAAGGTTTCTTTGGTGCGAGTATTGTATTACTGATGTTTTTGACCTTGATAATCAGGCTGGTTTTTCTTGCCGAGCGACAGCGTACGCCGTTCAGCCGGATTTACGGCTATTCGGTGGCTTCTATCCTTACATTTCATCTTGCCGTCAATATCGGTATGGTGATCGGCATTACGCCGGTAATCGGCATTCCTTTACCGTTTTTTAGTTATGGAGGATCTTCCATTTGTGCTTTTACTATTCTTCTTTTTATTTTTTTAAGACTGGATGCGACAAGACATCGTTAATTCAGTTAAATTTTTAACATATAAACGTTTTGTTTTTTGATATTTATTGCTTTACTTTGCGAAATGAAAAATTTCACTTGTAAAAAATTTATATGTCGGAACGAACACTTGTAATTCTTAAGCCCGGTACCATTCAGCGATCTTTGGCAGGAGATGTTATTAAACGATTTGAAAAGAAAGGATTACTTCTTTCCGGAATGAAAATGGTTTGGCTTTCGGAAGAGATAGTGAATGAACATTATGCACACTTAAAGGACAAATCTTTTTTTCAACGAATAAAAAACGCCATGACCTCCGGTCCTGTTATTGTATGCTGTTGGAAAGGAAAAAACGCCGTTCAAGTCGTTCGTTTAATCACGGGTCCGACTAACGGACGCGAAGCATTGCCGGGTACAATCAGAGGAGATTACAGCATGAGTATGCAGGAAAATATTGTTCACGCATCGGATTCGCCTGAAACGGCGGAATTTGAAATAAAGCGCTTTTTTAAAGTGGAAGAACTGTATGATTATGAATCGGTTTTAATGTCTAATTTGTATGCGCATGATGAATATTGAAATTCATGCCGAGAAAAAAAGAAAATGAAAAATGGATAATATATTAAGTAAGTTGGCGTTTACGGGAGTTTTGTTCTTGCTTATTTCATCAAGCGTAGAAGCGCAGGTAAATAAAAAAGAATTAAGTAAGAAGGAAATAAAAAAAATTAACGAACAACTAAAATTAGTTGCCAGCAAAGAATATACCAAAACCGAGATGCTATTTATGGATTCTGTGTTAATGCATCTTGAATTGAATGAAGAAGAAAATGAGTTTCCTGCCGACGAATTATACGAAGGCGCATGGAACAACGATTTTCTGAAAGTTTATGCCAACGTGAATATTCCGGATTCTTTCAAAATAGATATTTCTTCTTTTGTCATGCCGGTTACGGGAATGGTAACTTCTCCTTATGGCCCTCGCTGGCGCAGATTTCATTATGGAACAGACATTAAACTCCAAACAGGCGATACCGTTTATGCCGCTTTTAACGGAAAAGTTCGCGTTTGTAGTTATGAAAGAAAAGGTTACGGAAACTATTTGGTAATCAGGCATCCCAATGGCATGGAAACCGTATACGGACATTTATCGGAATCTTTAGTAAGCATTAACGAAAATGTGCAAGCAGGACAGCCAATTGCCTTAGGCGGTAACACCGGACGTTCGACGGGTTCTCACCTTCATTTTGAATTTCGCTTTTTGGGGCAAGCCATTGATCCTTCCGATATTATAGATTTCACCCATTTTTGTACTTACGACGATAGTTACGTTTTTAATAAATCCCGATCCGGAGATGCTTATTTTAACGTTGATTTTTACACAAAATTCAAATCGCTGAAAAGTAATTTTGCATCTAAAACAAAGGCGAAATATTACAAAGTAAGAAGCGGAGATACTTTGTTGGCAATTGCTCAAAGATACGGAACAAGTGTGGACAAGATTTGTCGTCTGAACGGTATTAAGGCGACGACTACATTGAAAATCGGGCGATCGTTGCGGTGCTCATAACTATTATTTGATTCTTACTTTATTTTTTATCCATGAAGACCATTAGCTTCTATTTTCAAATTCACCAGCCATTCAGGTTGAAGCGTTATCGCTTTTTCGACATTGGGAGCGATCACTATTATTATGACGATTTTTCTAACGAAGATATTATTCGTGGAATTGCCGACCGTTCGTATCTTCCCGCCAATGCCATGTTGTTGGATTTAATCAAGGAATATCAGGGAAAATTCAAAGTAGCATTTTCCATTTCGGGAATTGCTTTGGAACAATTGGAAATATACGTCCCCGAAGCGATTGATGGTTTCAAAGAATTGGCAAAAACCGGTTGTGTTGAGTTTCTGGCAGAAACTTATAATCATTCCCTCGCATCACTGGAAGACTCGGAAGAATTTCAAAATCAAGTCCGTAAACATTCCGAAAAAGTACAACTTCTGTTTGGACAAACGCCGCAGGTTTTCCGCAATACCGAATTGATTTATTCCGATGAAATCGCCGAACTGGTCTATGCGATGGGCTATCAAACAATAATGGTTGAAGGCGCAAAACACGTCTTGGGATGGAAAAGTCCGAATTATCTGTACGCTTCCGCAGCCTGTCCTAATTTGCGGCTACTGATGCGCAACATGAAATACAGCGATGATATTTCATTCCGTTTTTCAAACTACGACTGGAATGAATATCCCCTGGTTTCGGATAAGTTAGTTAACTGGATTGCTTCGACGCCCGAATCGGAACAATTGTTCAATATCGGATTGAATTATGAAGTACTCGGCAGTTTGCAGCCCGCCGAAACCGGTATTTTTGAATTTTTCAAAGCAATTCCGCGTTTCGCTTTGGCCAAAGGAATCGGATTTTCTATGCCCTCGGAAGTAACCAGTGTGCTGAAACCGGTTGACGAATTGGCAGTCGCTTATCCCTGCTCGTGGACGGGCGAGGAAAAAGACGTTAATCCGTGGACGGGAAATGTGTTGCAACGCGAAGCCATTTCCAAATTATACGGAATCGGGGAGCGTGTTCGTCTGACGAGAGACCGGCGCATCTTGCAGGACTGGAATTACCTGCAAGCCAGCGATCACTTCAATTTTATGAGTACCAAACTATTCCCCGGCCCAAGCGTGTATAGTCCCTACGAAAACGCTTACGACGCTTTCAATAATTATATGAATGTCTTGAGCGATTTCATCAATCGCGTAGAAAGCCAATTTCCCACTACAATTGAAAATGAGGAATTGAATGCTTTACTCACCACCATCCTTAATCAGGAAAAAGAAATCAAGAAACTGAAGAAAGCGTTGGCGTCGAAAGCAAAAAAGGCCGACAAAAAACAGCAAGCTCCGATTAACGAAAAACATTATGCTTGAAAATGAGCTTCAATTTGAGAAAACGCTTTTCTTCCAACTGAATGGAAGCGAATCGGCATTTCTGGATAATTTTTTCTACCTGTATTCTTATAAATGGACGTGGTTTCTTTTTTATTTGTGTTTTTTGTTCATTTTCTGTTATAAAAAAAAACTGCGAGAAATTATTTGTATTCTTTTGGCAATCGGTCTGATCGTTTTGCTTTGCGACCAGATTGCTTCCGGTTTTTTCAAACCGTTTTTTCACCGGTTCCGGCCTACGCATCATCCTGATTTTGAAGCCCAAGTAAAAACAGTGATGGGTTATAAAGGCGGATTATACGGTTTTATATCAAGCCATGCCTCCAATGTTTCCGGATTTGCGGTTTTTACTTCATTGGTTTTCCGGAACGGATTATACATGAGTATGATGTTCCTTTTTGCCCTGCTGACTGTTTATTCGCGGGTTTACCTCGGCGTACATTTTATTTCGGATATTGTGGCCGGAGCGCTTGTCGGCTCTTTGGTTGGATATTCGGTTTACCGGCTGTATCAATTCGTCCGTTATAAATGGTTGAAAGTTGCAAAAAACAATACAAAACCCGGTTTTTCCCAATGGGAATCCAATTTTCTTTGCGGAGTATTCGGCGTATATTTAACATTTTTGTTACTGTTTAGTAACCAATTAGTTAAGATTTTATTTCAGGAATAATCATTTTTATGCTGATTAATTTATAAAAAATAGTTGGAAGGTATTCATTTTTTCTGTACATTAGCGCTTTCTTTTTAACATTTAAACTATATAAATGCATGAAGACAATAACATTTAATGAGCTTCGTCGAATTAAAGACAGTCTGCCCGACGGCAGCATCCGCCAAATTGCCGCTGAATTGAATTTATCGGTAGAAACCGTGAGAAATTATTTCGGCAACGTAAACCACAGTACGGGAAATAAAGCCGGTATTCATATCGAACCGGGACCCGATGGCGGCATCGTTATATTGGATGACTCTGCCATTTTAGATAAAGCGTTGATTCTATTAGGAGAAAGCAGCCACAAGGTAACTTCGGTTGCGGCTAATGTCTAAAAACAGGGAAGAACGCCGATAGAATCGGAAGCGTTACGCCGGAAGTCATCGGAAAAGTGAAAACGCCTTTATTAGCGATGCCTGAAAATACTCCCCTTTCGCAGGTTATCACAAGTGCCGTTTCACGCAAATATGCCACTCTGAATCATTTATTGTTGACGAAAGTGAATACCAGTCGAGTGAAACTAAATTTCAGTTGACTGGTATTGAATTTCTGTCGGCGCACGGTTGAACTCTGTAAATACAGGGTTTTTATATATACTGCAGCGGCTTATGTAATAAATAATTATTATCTTTGCATCAAAATATTTTAGCGATGCGAAATACAAAATATGTAAAATTTATATAAATGTCAATTTGAATCTATGAGCAAAGAAAATCCTGTAAAGATTAAATTCTACAATGGAGAAGATATTCCGCTGGAACTCCATAAAGTACGTATTGTGCAAAAACTGCATTTAGTCCCCATTGAACGACGCCTGGAAGCCCTTTATGAAGGGGGCTTCAACACATTTGGCTTAAAAACCTCCGATATTTTTTTGGATATGATTACCGACAGCGGCGTCAATGCCATGAGCGATAATCAGCTTGCGGCCATGATGCAGGCCGATGACGCATACGCCGGTTCGCAAAGTTTTATACGGATGCAGAAAGCAGTGGAAGATGTGTTGGGCAAAAAATACCTGCTGCCCGTGCATCAGGGACGCGCCGCCGAAAACATTATCGCTTGCGCTTACATCAAAAAAGGTAACCTCATTCCGATGAACTATCACTTTACAACCGTACTGGCGCATATCACTCAGTATGGCGGACGGATTGTGGAGCTGCTTTACGACGAAGCCTATAAAACCATATCTTCTCACCCGTTCAAAGGGAATATGAATATCGAAAAACTGGAAGAAGTGATTGTCAAGGAAGGCGCTTCCAATATTCCGTTTATACGCATGGAAGCATCGACCAACCTGATTGGCGGACAGCCGTTTTCGATACAAAACTTGCGCGATGTGAAAGCCATTGCCGGCAAATACGGTATTCGCCTTGTGCTTGATGCGAGCCTGCTGGGTGAAAATGCGTATTTGGTAAAACAGCGCGAGCCTGAATTTGCCGAATATTCGATGGGCGAAATTATAAAAATCATGACAGAAATGGCTGATATAGTGTACTTTTCCGCCCGCAAACTCAGTTCTTCACGGGGTGGGGGTATCTGTACCGACAATGATAAGATTTATCGCGAGATGGAACCGTTGATACCGCTTTTTGAAGGCTTCCTGACCTACGGCGGTATGTCTGTGCGCGAAATCGAAGCCATTGCCGTCGGTTTGTACGAAACGCTTGATGAAACCATGATCAGTCAAAGTCCCAATTTTATTAAATATCTGGTCAATTCCGCCACAGCACAGGGCGTACCGATGATAACGCCGCCGGGTGTACTTGGCGCTCATGTCAATGCAAGGGATGTCTGCAAGCATCTTGATAAAAGAGAATATATAGCCGGCGCTTTTGCCGCGGCGTTTTTCCTGATTTCGGGCGTACGCGGGATGGAACGCGGCTCGCTGTCGAATCAGCGCGACGAATATGGCAACGAGACTTACGCCGATATGGAACTGCTTCGTTTGGCTGTGCCGCGCCGTGTGTTCACACTTTCGCAAATCAAATATGTGATTGACCGCCTTGTTTGGCTCAACGAAAACAGGGAACTCATAGGCGGATTAAAGTTTGTGTACGAACCGCCGGTGCTTCGTTTCTTCATGGGACGCCTGGAACCGGTTTCGGACTGGCCGCAGAAATTAATTGCCAAGTTTAAGGAAGATTTTGGGGATAGTTTGTAGGAATAGGGAAATTACGAATTACAAATTACGAATTACGCAGAGGCACACACACGCCCCTGCGCCTCGTGCCGTCTATTCCGACAGGTTGAACCTGTCGGGAGGGCGTAGGGGCGCACCGATGATACATGATGCGCCCCTAATGTCCCCAATGATACATGACGCGCCCCCGATGATACAGGGCGCACACGTGGGTGCGCCCCTACGCGGGTACATCATGATTATCGGGGGTGCGCACCTGTGTAATTCGTAAATTGCTCCGGATTGCTGCGCTGATGCTCCGTTCTCAATTTTCACCGCGGGGATAAATATTTCAAATATAAAGCGTTACATTTAAAATGTTCCACATTACATTTGCATTGTTCCCGATTATATTTTAAATATAACCGGGAATATTTTTACACAATAATAAGTGACAATCCCGCAAAAAACGAAATTTAACGGGTGCATTTCAATTATTCTCTGTATATTTGCAAAATATTAACTCACAAAAAAAATGGATACAATGAAT
>JAITCT010000178.1 GCA_031282925.1 Dysgonamonadaceae bacterium
GTTGCAGTGATGACTGCTTCACCGGGAGCAGAGGCGGTTACTGTGCCGTCAACTACCGATGCTATGCTGCTGTTGCTGCTTGTCCAGACGATTGCCGGTACTGCATCATGAGGGAGTAATTTAGCGGTAAGTTTAATTTTGCTGCCGGAATTTACGGTGAAATTTTCCCCGTTAATGATGTGGATTCCTGCCGGATAAGTGCCGATGTTCTTAAAGTTTTTCCATACGGGCGCGTTCCGGTATGCATCGACACTGCCGTAAGGGACGCAAAGTGAAGTTCCGGTAATATCGCTTCCATAAAATGCATAGGAATTCACAACCGGTGGAGTCGTGCCGTTACACTCTATAACCTTCAGGCCACCGCAATATCCAAAAACATCCGCGCCTATGGAGTCCAGGCTTGCAGGAAGACTGACTGTTTCCAGCTTTGGGCAATTCTGAAACGCCCACCTGCAGATGGTTTTAACTCCTTCGCAAATCCTGGCTGATGTCAAATTTCCGCACCTTAAAAATACCCCTTTTCCTATCTCTTTCACGCTTCCCGGAACGGTTATCGACGTTAAACCCGACTGTTGAAAAGCGCTTTCTCCAATCTTTGTAACACTGTTGGGAATAGTTACCGAAGTTAAGCAATACAACAAATCGAAAGCACGTACGCCAATAGATGTTACGCTATTGGGAATGTTGACGGATGACAAATTCATACAGTTGTAAAATGCACTGTCACCGATGGATGTTACTCCGTTGGGAATATTAAAAGACAACAAACCGGAACAGTTATAAAACATAAATTCTGTGATTTTGTTAATTTTACCCTGAAATGTAACGGACTTCAAATTTTCGCAACTTTGGAAAGTATGCTTTCCAAAGGTAACATTATCGTTAACGGTAACAGTTTCAAGTGAAGAGTTGGCTAATGCAAAATCGCCCAGAGTCGAACCGGCAGAAACCGTAAACTGTTTGAAGTTTTTACAATTCAGAAAAACATTACTTCCGAATTTTACATTATTTCCAAGATCAACAGATTCAAGTCCGGAGCCAAAAAATACTTCATCACCAAGTGTTGAACCGGCAGAAATTCTAAGATGCTTTAAATTGAAGCAGTTTGCGAACGCACGGCTGCCTATGTTTAGAGGGGTTTCACTTATTTTGTAACTTCCGGTGGGATCATATACATAGAATTCAGACAGTGCATAGCAACTTTCAAATGCACGACTGCCTATACTTTTAACATTGTTGGAACACCAAAAACTCGGAAAGCGTATGCAACCTTCAAATGCACCTTCACCTATGGACTGTAAAGACAATGGCATGGAAACTTCCCTCAACATAAATAAACGGGAAAACCACCAGTTGCCGATATGGGTAATGCCTTCGTCAACTTTGACTATGCGAAAATCATTGCCTAAAATCGAAATACCATCAATACCATAGTCAACATCTACATTCCCGTGAATATTCCTTCCCCATGGTAATTTCGACACAGGCAGATGTCCCAAAGCGTATTGAAAAGGAAGTATTGTGGTATTGTCTTCGTTTGAATCCGGAAGAGGCCCCTCGCCTCCTACATATAAAGGACGGAACTCCCAATCCACTGCATTATACGCCTGGAAATAAACCTTGGCTTCACTCCATGAAACGGGACAGTACCAGTACTTGTATGACCAATACGCCCTGGCCGGGGAAAAAACAGCAGCACAAAAAACCGCAATCAAAATTATTTTCTTCATCTTGCTTATTTTTTTAAATAAATTAATAACGATAATAAATATTCCGCAAAGGTAACAAGAAATAATTATAACATCACTGCATTTGACAAATTAACTACGAATTACGGGAGGGAGTGCGGACGGCGCAGGGGCGCACCCGTGTGTGCGCCCCTGTGCGGGTACAACAAATAAATCAATAATTTGAAATTTTCAAGTAGAGATGCAACATGATTTTGACATGCACAATAACTACAAACCGCTTCTACCGGGTTTTAATCCCCGGCGGGATTGATTGCAATAAAAAAACAGCGCCTCAAAAAAAGAATTAACAGGATTTATAAAAGTTTGGTTGATTTGGGAAAAAATCTTAACTTCGCGCCCAAATTCAGGGGCAGGCGTTACCCCCCTGCCCCCTGAATAATGGGGGGAGTGGAGCGGTTTAATATTTTGCTGTGAAACTCCCCTTTCAGGGGGCGGTGGGGTAAGGCAACTTCCTGTTTGGCAAATACAAATTAACATGAAATTCAACAGTCTTTTAAGCAGTTTTACTCCAAAGGACGGAAAATTTTTCCCTTTGCTGGAAGAAACGTCAGATATACTGGACAAGTCGGCAATCCTCCTGGAAGAATTATTCTCGTCGGATAATGACAAAAACAGAGTAAAAGATTTATGCAAAGCCATCAAATCGGAAGAAACCAGGGGCGATAAAGTTACGGGGCTTATTTACAAGGAATTGAACGATACTTTTATTACTCCTTTCGACAGGGAAGATATTAGCGCCCTGGCCGATGAAATGGACGACGCAATTGATGTAATTAACCGCGCGGCACAAAAAGTCATGCTTTTTTCTCCTGAAATTTTGCCCCCTGCTACCGCGCAGTTAGCCCAGATTATCCGGAAAGGAGCGGCGGAAGTCAGGGCTGCCGCACACAAACTGACCACAGTAAAAAAATCAGGCGAACAGGTAATTGCGCATGTAAAGAAAATCAAACAGCTTGAAGAAGAAGCGGACGGCGTTTATGAAAAAGGAACGTCGGGGCTTTTCAAAAGCGAAATGCGGACGCTGGAACTGATGAAGCTGAAAGAGATTATTCAGGAACTGGAAAAATCCGCCAATAAAATTAACAATGTAGGCAAAATCCTGAAAACAATTATTGTCAAATACGCATAATCCTAAAAAATAAACGCATGGCCTTATTTGTTACCGTTGTCGTTCTGGCAATTGTTTTTGATTTCATCAATGGCTTTCATGATGCGGCAAATTCCATTTCAACAATCGTTTCTTCACGTGTTTTAACCCCTTTCCAGGCCGTACTTTGGGCGGCAATGTTCAATTTTATTGCGTTTTTCGTTGCCAAATACATTATCGGAGAATTTGGAATCGCAAATACCGTTGCCAAAACCGTATGGGAAGAATTTATTACCCTCCCGATTATCCTTTCGGGCCTGATTGCCGCAATCACATGGAATCTGCTCACATGGCGCCTGGGAATACCTTCCTCGTCTTCCCATACCCTGATCGGAGGATTTGCCGGAGCCGCCATCTGTGCCGCAGGCTTCAAGTCCATTCACGCAACCGTAATCGTCAAAATTGCCTCTTTCATTGTGCTGGCGCCCCTGATCGGACTGCTGATTTCGGCAATCATCACGCTCGGTGTTATGTGGGCCTGCAAAAAAATGAATGCCAACAAAGCGGAAAAAATGTTCAAACGCCTGCAACTGTTCTCCTCCGGATTATTCAGTTTGGGACACGGCATGAACGATTCGCAAAAAGTAATGGGAATTATCGCCACTGCAATGATTGCGATGGGCTGGATAGATTCCGTCAATAATGTGCCGGACTGGGTGCCGCTCGCCTGCTTCGGAGCCATCGGGCTTGGAACAATGATGGGCGGCTGGCGTATCGTAAAAACCATGGGAACGAAAATCACCAAAGTAACCTCGCTGGAAGGCGTATGCGCCGAAACGGCAGGCGCGCTGACGCTCTTTCTCACGGAAATATGGAAAATACCGGTCAGCACTACGCATACCATCACGGGCGCTATTATGGGCGTAGGCGCTGTGAAAAGATTATCCGCCGTCAGGTGGAACATTACGATTAGCCTGCTTTGGGCATGGATTCTTACAATTCCCGTGAGCGCCCTGCTTGCCGCTATTGCTTACCTGATTGTCCGTTATGTTTTCGGAATATAATATGCGGGAAGGGCGAACAGTGAAATTACGAATTGCAAATTACGGGGATTATTCAGCCACACCGCGTCATTGCAAGCCGTAAATCCGGAAGGAAAGCGATTATCCGCGCTTCATATCCTGTATTTTGTAAAATCCCCAAAAAACAAGCCGGATTTTACCGGTTATTACCTGAAAATTAAAAAGAAAAATCAAACTTGCCTGCTTGAAAAATTCCATGTTTTTGTTCTCCGACAAATTGTGAAGTCCCCAAACCGAATCCGGAATGTTCCGAAATAAATCCGGAATGTTCCGAAATGAATCCGGAACGTTCCGAAATAAATCCGGAATGTTCCGAAATGAATCCGGAATGTTCCAAACCAAATCCGGAACGTTCCGAAATGAATCCGGAATGTTCCGAACCGAATCCGGAATGTTCCGAAATGAATCCGGAATGTTCCGAAATGAATCCGGAAAGTTCCGAACCGAATCCGGATCGTTCCGAAATGAATCCGGAATGTTCCGAAACGAATTTGGGGCGTTCCAAAATGAATTCGGAACGTTCCGGATTGGATTTGGAACGTTCCAAAACAAATTCTCCTGATTGCTTCAGGCTATTGTCTTCGCAATGACGCGGTGCGGCTGAATAATCCCAACGGGGAATTGAGAATTAAGGGAATTTTCGGTCTCACTGCGTCATTACGGGCATAGTGAAGACTCGCAATCCCCTGAAAATCAATGCCTGTTTTTAAGGGATTCCCGCTTTCACGGGAAACAACGTTCGGCGAAGCTAAAACAGCCTCGCGCCCGTTTATCCTGACAGGTTCAACCTGTCGGGAGTTGACAAGTTAACGAGTAAAAACCCTTATTTTGCAATTTGTCATTCGTAACTGGTAACTACATTACCGGTTTCCCACTCCATCCCGAGTTGCCCCGCACAATCAGTATCCCTTTGGAACGGTTAACGGTCAGGGACGTTTCCCCTGCCGGCTTGTCTAGCCGGTACAGCAACGTTTCGGCTGCGGAACAGGACTGACGCATCTAAAATTTACACAGGCTGCAGAGATATTTGTTATCCCATCCAGCCATTAACCGTTTGCCTCTCACTCCGACCCTCGCTGTTTTCTCATTTTTAATCAAAGCAATGCGGTTAAGAACAGAATAATTTTGAGCAGCAAATCCATTTCTTTTCCAGCTGTTATCTTCATCAAAAGCCACGTCAGGCACCCTCTCTATCAACCGGTGAAAACGGACAGCGCTGCTGATCAGCGTCGCGTCCGGCGCAGCAGAGGAGAGGTACGGGCGGGTATCGTTTTCTTCCTTTCCGCTGCATTTAAAGTAGCGCACCGGTTCCACTTTCACGGGGCATTGCTGCACTTTCCATTCGCCGGCCTGTTCTGTCGGAGACAGGTCATTGATCACCCAGCAGCGGCGCGTTTCAACCCGGCCATCTCCGGCATCCGTCTGCTCGTCTGACGAAACAGGGCGAAGGAAACGGAAGGAATCTTCGCCCTGCTCCAAAAGATTGCCCCGATTCCCTTTCAAAGCCGGAATATAATGCGCTTCCTTCTCTGTGATTTTTGCAGCTGTCTCCTTTTGACAGCCCGTCGCATCTACGGTCATAATGCAGCCTTTCAACACAGGCAGATCCAACAGGCGGGGAATGGCGGTGATTTCACCGCTCTTCTCCTCCGCCTTCACCTGCCCCGGGCGCTATACGGTTCTCATGTACCCAGGCGCTCACCATATGCACGATGCTTTTATTGCCGCTCTTCCCGGTGCCGCACATGCTCCTGCCGTCAATGGCTGCCACTTCACCTTCCGACAACACCCGGCTAACCCACCCGGTCCGGTCAGGGAATCCTTTCTCCAACCCTTCCGGATCCGGGGCGGAAAAAACGCGATTGAAGGTGTCGTGTGAAGATATACCGCCCGGCAAGCGCAGGAAGGTGCTCAACCAGTCCCGCTTC
>JAITCT010000248.1 GCA_031282925.1 Dysgonamonadaceae bacterium
TACTGCCGGAAATCGAAATACTGCGTAATTCAATTGTGGATGTACGCTGTACCGATTCGGACGGACGGCAGTTTATCGTTGAAATGCAGATGTACTGGACGGAAAGTTTCAAAAGCCGCGTACTGCTGAACGCTTCCAAAGCCTATGTGATGCAACTGAACAAAACCGAAAAATACGAACTCCTGCAACCCGTTTACGCATTGAGCTTTGTGAACGAAATCTTTGAGAAATCGCCCGAAATGCAAGACGTGTACTATCACCACTACCGGATAGTCAATATCAAAAACACGCAAAAGCAGATCAAAGAGCTGGAATTTGTGTTCATTGAGCTGCCCAAATTTCGCCCTCAGAGTCACGGGGAGAAGAAACTGCATGAACTCTGGCTTCGCTTCCTTACCGAGATTAACGAGCGGACGCGGGAAGTGCCGCGGGAATTACTGGAAAACGGCGATACGCGGGAAGCCATCCGGTATATGGAAATCGGCGCCTACACGAAAGAACAGTTATTTACCTGCGACAAATTCCGGGACGGTATCATGACCGAGCGCAGCGTAATATCGGACGCATGGCATAAAGGCCTGGAAGACGGGGAAGAAATCGGGTTGCAAAGAGGACGGAAAGAAGGATTACAGGAAGGACGAAAAGAAGGCGAAAAAGAAGGAATAAAAAAAGTCGCACTCAATTTACTGCAAATGGGTATTTCAACGGAAGACATTATGCGAAGCACCCGCCTGACGGAAGATGAAATCCGCTGCTTGCAAAGTAAAAAAGAATAAAATGCACATAAAAGTATATTATTACAATCCGGAAATCTCCAACATTTTCCGAATCGGTTTAACCGCTTTCCGTTGCACTTCTTCCGAAATAAATATTTCAGGCACTTCGTATTTCAGGCAATTGTAAAGTTTTTCCAAAGTATTCAATTTCATAAAATTACATTCGTTGCAAGCGCAGGTAGCGTCATTCGGCGGAGCCGGAATAAAAACCTTGCCGGGATTGCTCAATTGCATTTTATGCAAAATTCCCGATTCGGTAGCGACAATAAATTTTTTAACCGGAGAATGAGTGGAAAACTTTAACAAACCGCTCGTGGAATCTATGCAATCGGCAATTTTCAATATGACGGTTTTACACTCGGGATGAGCCAAAACCAGCGCACCGGGATGTTCTTCTTTTAAAGCCAGTATTTTTTCCAAAGAAAATTGTTCGTGTACGTGGCAAGCGCCTTTCCACAAAACCATATTCCGGCCGGTAAGACTGTTTATATAATTTCCGAGATTCTCATCGGGGCCGAAAATAATCTTCGTTTCAGGGGGAAAACTTTCCACAATCCGGCGGGCATTTGTAGAAGTAACCACCACGTCGGTTAAAGTCTTCACGGCAGCCGTCGTATTTACATAAGAAATCACCGTATGTCCGGGATGGCGTTTGATAAACTTTTCAAATTCATCGGCCGGACAACTATCCGCTAACGAACAGCCTGCATCCGAATCGGGAACAAACACTTTTTTTTCCGGCGAAAGAATTTTAGCCGTTTCTCCCATAAAGTGGACGCCGCACAATACAATAACATCCGCCTCCGTTTTAGCAGCCCACTGCGCCAGGGCCAAACTGTCGCCGACAAAATCGGCTATATCCTGGATTTCGGATTCCTGGTAATAATGAGCCAAAATAACGGCGTTTTTTTCCCTTTTTAATCTTTTTATAGCTTCAACCAAATCAATATTTTCCGGAACAGGGATATTCAAAAAGCCGGATTTTTTCAATTTATCATTAATCATTCCTATATTATATTTATATTTTTAATTCTATTTTAAAAGTAATGCTCATAAATATATTTTGTTGAAAAGTATGAAAATTTTTTCTTCAAATATTTGGTTTTTCACTTATTAAATACGGATGTTTTATAATAAATCTGTTATTCACACCTATTTTTACCTGTAATTTTATAGTACAAAAGTAATTATATTTTTTATTAACTTTCCGGTTTATCAATGGAAAGTTAGTAACTTTTTTTGTTTTCCCTGACTTTTTTTGTTTATATTCGACTAAAAAATTGAGTAAAAAAATCAATTCTTTCTTTTGAAAAACCGGTTTCAGGTTTTATGGATTGATTTTCGCCTGTTATGTGAATAGTTTTCTATAGATTGTCAACAAGGTATGCAAGTTTTTTCCGGAATCACCGATAATTTGCTCAAAATATTGATTTATCCGATTTTTTACCTAATTTTGCTCCCTTAAAATTCAATGTGTTATGAATGATTACAATGTTTCGGAAACAGGCTATTACGGCGAATTCGGCGGCGCTTATATTCCGGAAATCCTCTATCCCAATGTAGATGAATTGAGAAACGTCTATTTGAAAACCCTTGATGATCCGGACTTTCAGAGAGAATTTCACGCATTGCTGTGCGATTACGCCGGTCGTCCGTCTCCGCTTTATTTGGCTAAACGGATGTCGGAGAAATACAGTTGCAGGATTTACCTGAAAAGGGAAGACCTGAATCACACAGGTTCTCATAAGATTAATAACGCTATCGGGCAAATCCTGTTGGCGCAGCGGATGGGAAAAACCCGCATCATTGCGGAAACAGGCGCCGGACAGCACGGCCTGGCTACCGCAACCGTTTGCGCGTTGATGAACCTGGAATGTGTGGTTTACATGGGGAAAACCGATGTGGAACGACAGAAACTGAACGTCCAGAAAATGGAGATGTTAGGTGCAAAAGTCATTCCGGTAACCGGCGGAAACATGACTTTAAAAGATGCTACCAATGAAGCAATCCGCGATTGGTGCTGCAATTCCTCCAATACGCATTATGTTATCGGTTCAACGGTCGGGCCGCATCCTTATCCCGACATGGTTGCCCGGATACAATCGGTTATCGGTAAAGAAATCAAATGGCAATTAACGGAAAAAGAAGGACGGGATTATCCCGATTATCTCATTGCTTGCGTAGGCGGAGGAAGTAATGCTGCCGGCACTGTTTATGAATATCTGAATGACACTAAAGTAAAAATCATTTTGGCGGAAGCGGGCGGAAAAGGTATTGATTCAGGGGAATCGGCGGCAAGCATCCAACTTGGAACGGTGGGAATTATCCACGGCGCAAAAACTTTGCTGATGCAAACCGAAGACGGGCAAATCCTGGAACCTTATTCCATTTCGGCGGGTTTGGATTATCCGGGAATAGGTCCCATGCACGCTAATCTGGCAAGAACCGGACGTTCGGAAGTTTTGGCTATTGACGACCATGTGGCTTTGAAGGCAGCCTTTGAATTGACCCGTTTGGAAGGAATCATACCCGCGCTTGAATCGGCGCACGCTTTGGGCGTTTTTGACAGGAAGCAATTCAAACCCGACGATGTTATCGTGCTTTGTGTTTCGGGCAGAGGGGATAAGGATATGGAAACGTATATCAGTCAAATGTAAATGTTGCGAAGCCCCTGCTTCCAAAGGGGGAATAAAATATTAAAATTCTGAAAATTATATGAAACGGAGAGATTTTTTAAGAGCAGGAGGAATTGCGTTGACGGGAAGCATCGCATTTCCCGATTTGATGTATTCCCAAATCAGTAAAAAAGCAAATGCACCGGTAATGATGTTAAACCATTTTAGTGTAACGGAAAGCGATTTGAGAAAAGTAACGGCTGTCGCTTTGGAAAAAGGTGGCGATTACGCCGATTTGTTTTTTGAACACACATTTTCCAACTCGCTGGTTCTGCAAGACCGCGCCGTAAACCGCGCCGGTGCGGATATTGATTATGGCGTGGGAATCCGTGTTGTATTAGGCGATCAGCAGGGATACGCTTTTGTTGAAAACACCGATGTAAATGAGATGATTAAAGCGGCGAGAGTAGCTTCCCGCATTGCAAATGGCAGGGCTAAAATACCGCCTGTCAGGGTTGATGAGAAGACTTTCAAGACACATTATCCTATCTTAAAATCATGGGAAGATGAATCTATTAAGGATAAAATGCCTTATCTTCAAAAGCTGAATGATCGGATTTTTGAATTGGATTCGCGGGTCATTAAAGTAAATGCGTCTATCAACGACACCACATCCTACATTCTTTATTACAATTCCGAAGGCCGGCTTTGCCACGACATTCGTCCGATGATTCAACTATACGGCGGTTGTGTGATGCAACAGGGCGATAAAATCGAAAATGCCTATTCGTCGCGGGCTGCACGGAAAGACGTTTCTTTCCTTAATGATAATATAATAGAAGAAATTGCGCGGGAAACCGTGCAAAAAACGGCCATCATGTTTGACGCCGTTAAGCCGAAAGGCGGAGAAATGCCTGTCGTAATGGCTGCCGGAGGTTCGGGTATTTTGCTACACGAAGCCATAGGCCACGCTTTTGAAGCCGATTTTAACCGGAAAAATATTTCTATCTTTTCCGATAAATTAGGCAAAACAGTTTGCGATAAAAACATCAATGTAGTTGATGACGGAACGATTGATTTTGACCGTGGTTCCATCAACTTCGACGACGAAGGCGTAGGGGTGCAAAAAACCTATATCGTGAAAAACGGCGAATTGGCTTCTTATTTGCACGACCGCATCAGCGCAAAACATTACGGAGTTGAACCTACCGGAAACGGACGCCGGCAATCTTTCCGTTATATACCGATTCCCCGTATGCGCAGCACATACATGGAAAACGGCAATTGCACACAGGACGATATTATTGCGAATGTGAAAAACGGTATTTTCGTGGATACTTTCACAAACGGACAGGTTCAAATCGGAGCCGGTGATTTTACTTTTTTTGTCAAAACCGGTTACCTGATTGAAAACGGGAAATTAACCCAGCCGATCAAGGATATCAACATCATTGGAAACGGCCCGAAAGCTTTGGCCGATATTACGATGGTAGGCAATAACCTGAAGATTGACCAGGGGTCGTGGACTTGCGGGAAAAACGGACAAGGTTGCCCGGTATCGCAAGGTTTGCCGACAGTATTAGTAAAACAATTAACGGTAGGAGGAGTTTAATTATGATTTCACAAGCACATAAAGAATTAGCCCAATGGGCGTTAAAATACGCATTAGACAAAGGTTGTTCCGATGCAAGCGTGAGGATTTATTCGGAAACCGAAAGTTCTTTTGAATACAGGGATACACAATTGGATAAACTGGAACAGTCGTCGGGGAATGGTATGACAATCCGGATCTTTGTAGATGAAAAACATTCTTCGTATTCGACGAATAGGTTGAATAAAAAAGAATTGGAAAAATTCATTGTTAATGGGATTGAAGCGACACGTTTTTTGGTCAAAGACGAATTTCGTAAATTGGCCGACCCAAGCCGTTTGTACAAAGGCGATGGAAAAGGTTTAGACTTGTATGATAAAGAAATTGACAATATTTCGGTAGATGAGAAACTGGCTTTAATCAAAAACAATGTAAACGAAGTTTATAAAACCGACGAACGTCTGATTTCCGTTTCAGCCGATTATTCCGATGGAACTGCAAACGCTTATTTCATCACGTCAAACGGCTTTGAAGGAGAAACCGAAACAACTTATTTCAATCTTTCGGCCGGTACTTCCATGAAAGGCGCCGGCGACGCACGTCCCGAATCTTATTGGTACGATTCTGCCATTCATTGGGATAAATTGCAAAAGCAGGGCATTGGCAAAACCGCCTATGAAAGAACTTTGCGAAAACTCGGACAGGAAAAAATCGAAAGCGGCGTCTTTCCGATGATTGTGGATAATTTATCCATCAACCGTTTATTATCTCCTGTGGTTTCGGCTATGTACGGAAGTGCAATTCAACAAAAATCGTCTTTCCTGATTGACAAATTGGGACAACAAATTGTTTCGGATAAAATCACGATTGTTGATGATCCGCATATCAAAAACGCCCGCGGAGCGCGGTGGTTCGACGGCGAAGGCGTGGCTACCCGCAAGGCCGATATTATCAAAAACGGCATTCTGAATATGTATTTTCTGGATACCTATTACAGCGGGAAATTAAATATGGAGCCTACCATACAATCGCCGTCTATCGTAAACCTGAAATTGAGCAATCGCAATTTCGACCAAATACTCGCTTCTATTGACAAAGGAATTTGGGTAACCGGATTCAACGGGGGAAACAGCAACGGCACAACCGGCGATTTTTCATTTGGAATCGAAGGTTTCCTGATTGAAAACGGGAAAGCCGTCAAACCGGTAAACGAAATGAACATTACAGGTAATTTGCTGACTCTTTGGAGAGAAGTGATTGAAATCGGGAACGATCCGCGTACAAATTCCAGTTGGCGGATTCCTTGTGTTTTGTTTGATAAAGTAAATTTTAGCGGGAAATAAACCTTATCGTTCATTCAGGTAAAAACGCATCAAATTTCATATTGCCGAAAGCCTATTGCAAAAAAGGGCTTTCGGTATCGTGCGTGGGTTTATTTTTCATAGATTATTCCCCGTTTGCAAAGCGTAATGCTCCCTCCAAAAGTATCTCCTCTAAAAAATTCACCTTTATCGTAAGCGGTAGATAATTTAATATCGAAACCTTTGAAGCGGGCGGGGGTATAAATGAATTCCAATTGAGAAGCAAAACCTTTTTTGACCGATTTGAAAGGAACATAATACCTTCCCCAACTTTGCCCGGTTGTCAACAGCAAACGATATTGCAATGCCGGATGAAGATACCCTTCCATCCCCAGATGAAAAGCAATGATGCGGTTACTTTTAAAATTGAGACTCCCATCCCGATTATACATCGGCGAAAGAAACAAGGGTGTACCCAAAGTCTGCCCGAAATAGGAAGGCCCTTGCACATAATCCGTATTATTGTAATAATTGTCGTTTCCATTCCCCTTTTTTTGTAATTTGTCCCGATGTTCGTCATCCATTCCCATATTATGATGGATGGGGCCTGTTTGTTGTTTGGTATAAATATATTCGAATACAACGCCGGAAAGTCTGGATTTCTCTTTGTTCCGATATTCAATACCGAACAAACCATCCTGGTAATTCTCGAATACCATTCCTGAACCGTCATCAAAAAAATGGTTGGTATAAATACTTAACAAGTTTTTATTTGTTAATTTATAATCGAAGCGAAAAAGATAAGCGCCCCACTGTGAACCGGCTACATAAGCGTTGTCCGCGCCCGATGACTTGGAAGAACCTTCTTTGGCAATGGCAACCCGGAAAAAATCGTCAAGTCCATGCGGCTGATTGATTACAATATATTCTCCCTGTCCGTTTTCTTCTCTGTATATGTACAAATTACCTCCCCACTGGGTAACATGATCGGTTCCCACTGTAAATTGCATCCGGTTTTTACCTGCAATATTTCCAAACCGGAAATAGATTGATTTATGGTGGGATAGAATATTTTCGGTA
>JAITCT010000258.1 GCA_031282925.1 Dysgonamonadaceae bacterium
AATATTGCTTTTTCGCTTGAAGAATTTGAAACGATGAAAAATGTGATCCGCAATTATTTGTCGGAAGATGGGAAATGTCCTTTCAGGTGTGGCAATTTGCTGGACTTACAGGTTATAAAATGGAACTGATAAAAACCGGTATAGCGCGCTTACCGGTTTTTATCAGTTCCACCGTCCCGTTCACTTTCAACTTAATGGTTTCTATGCTTTCCAGCCCGTCGTTATCCGCTGCTTTGACGGCAATGTGGTGAACGCCGCCGAATTGCCCGATAATCCAGTTTTCAAACTCGAAGGCATCCTTATTGCGGAGGGTATCGTAATCGTATTTATGCAGTTGCAGGGTGTAAGAATTGGCGTATATACTCGTAAACAGGTCTGTTTGTTGATTCAGCCGCAGTTCGGTTACTTTCACCGCCTGTACGGACTGGTTGATGCCGATCCATTTCCGGTTCAGCTTGTCGGCTACGGCAAGCGTTGTGCCGCCGCCCATAAAGGGATCAAGTATGAGGTCGCCTTCGTTGGACGCCATTTTGATAATGCGTTCAAGCAGGGCAAACGGTTTTTGGGTGGGGTAACCGATGCGCTCAACGCTGTTCCCTTGCAATCAAGGAATATTCGTCCAATAATCTTCAGGAAAATTACCTTTTTCATTCAGCCTGTTTTTATGTCTTTCCGATATGTCGCCTTTCACATTTGCCATAATTCCGGTATTGCTCGCTCCACGTGAAGTTCGTGCAATAGTTTCTTCATTGTACGGAAGTCTTATATTGTCTCCGTCAAAGAAATAATTTTCCGTTTTTAGAATAAAAATAAATCATATCGTGTTTTTGTGCCAACCGATTCTTTACATTGCCTGTCCGGCATAACACCATATAATTTCATTTCTAAAATTACTTTTTCCGAATATTTTATCCGGAATTTCTACCCTGATATAAGCATCGGCATGCCAGTCGCAATGCAGGAAAATGCTGCCCGTGGGTTTCAGCACACGATGCATTTCAATAACCCGCTCTTTGAGCCACGCAATATAGTGGTCTATACCGCCCGCCCAGCGGTCTTGAAAACTGCGCACTTCGCCTTCGTCGCCCCAAATCACTTCATAAGTCCGGTTCGAGAAAAACGGAGGGTCAAGATAGATTAAATCTACTGTTTCGCTGTCCATCGCCCGCAGGATTTCGAGATTGTCGCCGAGTATGAGTTTGTTGATGCACATAATTTATTTCTTTTTATTTTTCACTTTTATCTTCACCTTGTCCATGCCGCTTGAATTTTCTATATATCGTTTAACACGCGGCGTTCCTTTATTGGTGAAAATAATACAGTTGTTTTGATAAAGTAATTCCAACTTATCTATAATACCCATCTGTTCCGTTTTTTCTTTTCCAACCAGCTCTTCCACAATAATATTCGGTACGGCCCAACTTCTGCCGCTTTTAGAGGGATTGTAACCACGCCACTCGGCGCCGGATTCACCTTTTGAAATTTTTGGACCTGTTAAATCGCCCGACATGTAAATCCCTTTTTCATCTTGATTTCTATAAAAATCTTTAATGTATTTATCGTCAAGTTGTCCAAAAATGGTATTGTAAGTGTATTTTTCCGATTTTGTGTAATAAAAAACAGTATCACTTAAATTAGGCATTTTTTTACGTGCATCGTTATGTGCGTTTGTTCGTTGCCATGTAAATTCATTTCTGAAATTATTCCTTCCAAAAACAGGGTCTAAAATATGCACCCGGATATACGCGTTGGCGTGCCAGTCGCAGTGCAGGAAGATGCTGCCGTTTTGGGCTTCAAAACGCGGTGCATTTCCCGCACACGAAGTTTCAGCCAGTGAATATAGTGGTCTATTCCTCCCGCAAAACGGTCTTCAAAACTGCGCTTTTCACCTTCGTCACCCCAAATCACTTCATAAGTCCGGGTTGAGAAAAACGGCGGGTCAAGGTAAATCAAATCTACCGTTTCGCTTTCCAATGTTTTTAATATTTCGAGGTTGTCGCCTAATATTAACCTGTTTACCATAATGGTTTGTTTAAGGACACAAAAATAATAAAAAAATCAATCTCGAATCCCTCTCCATATCCACAGCGATTCGGGGAGCAAATTTTCTCAATACCATTTGAATAATCGTAATCCGATAAGAAAGCAAATAATTCCGAAAGCGGAAAGCGACAGGGAAGGCATAAGAATTTCCACCCAACCGGCTCCTTCGTTGAAAATACTGCGCACACCGTCGGCAAAAGCGGTCAGGGGCAGCGCTTTAATGAATCCGATACTCCATTCGGGGAAATTATGGTAACTAAAGAAAATTCCCGATAAAATCATCATCGGCATCTGCACGGCATTAATCCAACCCGTACCGACTTCGGTTTTGGAAGTTTGGCAGGAAATCAATACGGCAATACCTGTAAATCCGATATTCCCGGCCAAAAATAAAACAATTAACGCACCGATATTTCCCTGAATCCGGATGTCGAATATCAACCAGGCAAAGAAGAATAATACTAACGCTTCGACTATATTCATCATGATTCGGACAAACATCAGGGCTATCAGGAAGTTGGACTTTTTCATCGGAGTTGCAACCAGACGTCGCAACAGTTTTTGCGAACGCTTTTCGATAATTGTGTAACTGATTCCCCACAAAACCGAACTCATCACTCCGAATACAATCAAGCCCGGAATCAGAAAATCAATGTAACGCACCCCCTTCAATGTCAGTGGGGAAATGGACGGTTTATCGGTGTTAACGGTTTGCCCGGACGACTTCAGCAAGGCGGAAATTTTCATGTAAACCAATTGAGCCTGAGAGTTATGCGGGTCGAAATAATAGCAGACGGTTCCTCCGGAATCGGTAAGAATCAAATCTGCTTCCCCCCGTTTCAGCGCGATGATGGAGGCCTCCCAATCGCTCCGGACGAAATTAAATTCGGTATCGCCCAAAGTATTGTCTTGAATCGTCCATGTATGGGCGTTTTTCCCTCCGATTTCGCGGGGCGTAGCGTGGGCGGCAAGGATAGAGTCCAACTGCGTTTGTCGTCCGCCATCCGTAATGACGTGGTTAGCAGCAACATCCACTATCATGATTTGATGTTTTGAAACGGATTTTTGGGTAAAGGCGAGGCCTAAACCGATAGAAATCAGCACAGGGAAAAGCATTCCCCAAAAAAGCACTTCCGGTTCGCGAATGGTTTCCAGAAAAGCCGAGTAAGTGAGCCGGTATAGTTGATTGTTTTTAAGATTCTTCATTGTTATTTTGTGAACAGTGAACGGTGAACAGTGAGAGGTGAACTATGAACTCCTTCACCGTTCACCGTTCACTTTATCATGCAACGTTTTCCCTGTTAATTGAATAAATAATTCGTCTAAATTACGGGCATTTCCTTCCAGTAATTCTTCCAGTTTTCCTTCTTTCAGTATTTTTCCTTCATCAATGATGATAATGTAGTCGCAGAGCGATTCCGCTTCTTCCATGTAATGGGTGGTGAGAATCAAAGTTGTGCCGCCCTCTTCTTTCAGCGTTTTCAGGATACGCCATAAATCAAGTCTGGAATGAGGGTCAAGTCCCGTAGTCGGTTCATCCAGAAAAAGAATCTGCGGTTTATTCAGTAAAGCGACGGCCAAAGCCAAACGTTGCCGCTGTCCGCCCGAAAGCGTTCCGACCAGGGCTGTCAGCTTGCTTTCCAATCCGGTCAACTCCACTACTTCATCCACCCGCCGGTCGTCCAATCGGAAAAAACTTGCAAAAAGCAGTAAGGTCTCCCGAACTTTCAATTTTTCCGTGAAACGGGTTTCCTGTAATGACAGTCCGGTTATTTCCCGCAATTCCGCTTCGTGTTTTTTCCAGGTTTTCCCTTGAATCAGAATTTCTCCGCTGTCGGGGTTCTTCAAACCTTCCATCATTTCTACCATAGTAGTTTTACCTGCGCCGTTCGGCCCGAGCAGCCCGACAAATTCACCGGGGCGTATATGAAATGAGATTCCGTTTACCGCGCGGACCTGTTTAAATGATTTAAAAACATGATTGACTTCTATTTGGAACATAATTCATATAAGAATTTGTTAATTCAAAAACCTTGTCGTATATTTGCAGCCCTTTCGGAACTGTTAGCTCAGTTGGTTCAGAGCGCTGCCTTGACAGGGCAGAGGTCGCCGGTTCGAGTCCGGCACAGTTCACTCTTCTTTCAGCCGGCTTGATTTTTTTGCGCACAAAGGTAGTATAAATCAGATGAAATATTAAATTTGAAGCGACGGAAAAATATTTTTTCAGAAGGCACATGGCACACAATCGGTTGGTATGAGGAGGTATCACGACCCTTTGAGCGCCTTCCGCCGAAGTTCAAAATCCCGCCCCAAATATTTTTCCCGGACAACCGGATTGGCGGCCAATTCTTCCGCAACTCCCTGATACAGGACTTTTCCTTCAAAAAGCAGATACGCCCGGTCGGTAATACTCAATGTTTCGTGAACATTATGGTCGGTAATCAGGATACCGATGTTTTTATGTTTCAGTTTGCCCACAATCTGCTGGATATCCTGCACGGCAATCGGGTCAACGCCGGCAAAAGGCTCGTCCAGCATGATAAATTTCGGGTCTATGGTCAGGCATCGCGCAATCTCTACCCTGCGCCGTTCGCCGCCCGACAGCTGGTCGCCCAAACTCTTGCGGACTTTTTGCAAACCAAATTCGGTAATCAGGCTCTCCAATTTTTCTTTTTGATAATCCGCCGGATGTTCCGTCATTTCCAGAACGGCACGGATATTGTCTTCAACCGACAGTTTCCTGAAAACAGAAGGTTCTTGCGCCAGGTAACCGATACCGTTCCTCGCCCGCATGTAAACCGGAAATTTGGTAACGTCCTTATTATCTAAAAAAATTTTCCCTTCATTAGGCCTTATCAAACCAACCGTCATGTAGAAAGTCGTTGTTTTTCCGGCTCCGTTAGGTCCCAGTAAACCAACGATTTCGCCCTGTTTCACATCAATCGAAACATGGTTTACAACTGTTCGATTTCTATATCGTTTCACTAAATTCTCGGTGCGAAGTACCATTTTTCCCATATAAATCATTCTAATTTGAAGGCAAAAGTAATAAAAAACCCGGATTTGTACGTACCAAACAGATCACTTATTTTTAAAATATTCCCAATTATATTCCGACCATTCCCGATTATATTTCGACTATTCCCGATTATTTTTAAAATATTCCCGGTTATATTCCGACCGTTCCCGGTTATTTTTAAAATATTCCCGATTATATTCCGACCATTCCCGGTTATTTTTAAAATATTCCCGATTATATTCGGAATATTCCCAGTTATATTCTAAAAATTCCCGGTTATATTCCGACCATTCCCAATTATTTTTAAAATATTCCCGATTATATTCCGACCATTCCCGATTATTTTTAAAATATAACTGGGAATATTCCGAATATAACCGGGAATTTTTAGAATATAACCGGGAATATTCCGAATATAACTGGGAATTTTTAAAATATAACGCGTTATTTTTCCAATATAACGCGGGTGTATTTCAAATTGTCGCACCCTGTCATTTCCAGGCGGGAAACAACGTTCGGCGGAGCCAATGACAGGCTTCACAACCGCCTGAAATTGCCGGCAATAAATAAAATATTTTCGGCAGATAACGGAAATATTACAAAATTATGTAATTCGCGTTCAAAGGTCGGAACGCAGGTTGAAATGAGGATTAGACCCAAGCGAGTAAATAACCTTTCCATCGCTCATAAGCCTCCAGGCAATGGCGTTGATTCTCCGTTTCAGGCTCAATAACTGCCAGTTTTTCAAGGCTTGCGAAAGCCTCTTTGCTGTCGGCATAAATACCTGCGCCGATACCCGCACCTTTCGCCGCGCCCGCTGCGCCATCGGTATCAAACAGTTCAATAGCCGCTCCGCTGATATTCGCCAAAGTCTGACGAAACAGCGGACTCAGGAACATATTGGCATTCCCTGCACGTATCAGGCTGATATCCATGCCCATATCTTTCATGATTTCCATGCCGTACCGGAAAGAGAAAACGATTCCCTCCTGTGCGGCGCGGATTATATCTGCCTGACTGTGAATATTGAAATTAATACCGTGAACGGAACATCCCGTTTCCCGGTTTTCCAACATCCGCTCCGTTCCGTTTCCGAAAGGAATGATGGACAAACCTTTACTGCCGACCGGCGATTGCGAAGCCAGCAGGTTCATGTTGTTATAAGAAATACCCGGCGGAGCGATATTCCTTTTTATCCACGAATTTAAAATGCCTGTGCCGTTGATGCATAACAATACGCCCAAACGGGTTTGCTTTTCCGTGTGATTCACATGCGCAAAAGTATTTACCCGCGACAGGGGATCGTAACCGACCTGTCCGAGAACGCCGTAAACCACGCCGGAAGTGCCTGCCGTAGAAGCTACTTCGCCGGGATTAAACACGTTTAGCGAAAGCGCATTGTTGGGTTGGTCGCCGGCCCGGTAACAGACAGGAGTCCCTTCCCGCAAACCTAATTCCTTGGCGGCAACTGCCGTTACATGACCTTGTATGCCGAAAACCGGAGTGAGGTCGGGGATAAAACTCCGGTCAAAACCAAAACAGTTCAGCACCGTATCCGACAGTTTGTTCTCTTTGAAATCCCAGAAAATGCCTTCGGATAGGCCTTCGACCGTTATGTGGATTGTATCCGTCAGTTTCATGGCGATATAGTCGCCGGGTAACATCAGTTTGTCGATTTGTTCGTAAATCCGGGGTTCGTTATCTTTCACCCAAGCCAATTTGGCAGCCGTAAAATTCCCCGGTGAATTTAACAAATGAGAAAGAGCGGTTTCTTTTCCGATAGCCCGGAAAGCGCTCTCCCCGTAAGGAACAGCGCGACTGTCGCACCAGATAATCGAAGGCCGCAGAACCTGCCTGTTTTTATTGACCAAAACCAAACCGTGCATTTGCCACGAGATGCCAATGGCTTTGATTTCTTCGGCAACTGCGCCCGATTGTTTCATGACCAACTCACCGGCCAGTTTGAGGTTTGCCCACCACAATTCGGGATTTTGTTCCGCCCAGCCCGGCTTTTCGGCGATGATCTGCATTTCTGTTTTCGGAAAGAAATCCTGCGCGGCAATTTTCCCCGATTCGGCCTCCACCAGACAGGCTTTTACCGACGAACTTCCTATGTCAAATCCTAATAAATACATAATCTGTCCTATTGTTAAGTTATTTCTGTTTCGCTGTTTATGACAGGCCATCCTGTCGAATTGATAATCTCTTGCCGCCGTATTTGACATTCGTTCGGCGGCATGATTTTGTAAAAAGAAAAGGAGCCTGCAAAGTTTCCCAACCGAGCAAGCTCCCACCAAGAGAAATTAACTTAGTATTAACTATCTTGCGTTTACCTGATAAACAGCAGTTCCCGATATTTCGGCAACGGCCACAATTCGTCATCAACAATCAGTTCCAATTTATCGACATTGTAACGGATTTCATCAAAATAAGGTAAAACCTTGTCGTGATAAGCAATGGCTTTTTCCCTTTCGCTTTCAATCTTATTCGCTACTTTCCTTGCTTCAATCATCGCTTCAACTTTCGATTTGATTGTTGATATCCGTTCGGAAATTTCTTCAATGAATCCCAAATCATGAGCCGACAGTCCGGCTGCTTTCTCTTTGCCGAAAACCTGGTTGATTTTATAAACGTTATCCAGCAAAGCGGATTGATATTTGGTTGCGGTCGGAACGATATGATTCATTACCAAATCGCCCAAAACACGCGCTTCAATCTGGATTTTTTTCGTATAAGTTTCCCATTTTACTTCGTTACGCGCGTGTAATTCCCTTTCGCTGAAAACGCCGACGCTTTCAAACATTTTAACTGCTTCGGGCGCCGTGTTGGCGTCAATGATGATGGGAACGCTTGTTTCTCCGTCCAAGCCGCGTTTGGCAGCTTCGGCTTTCCATTCGTCGCTGTAACCGTTGCCGTCGAAGCGGATGGGTTTCGAGATTTTGATGTATTCTTTCAACACATCGAAAATCGCTTTGTTTTTAGCCACTCCCGACTGGATTTTTTTATCTATGGTTTTCTTAAATTCGATCAGTTGGGCGGCAACAATGGCGTTCAGCGTAATCATTCCGGAAGCGCAGTTGGCCGAAGAACCCACGGCGCGAAATTCAAAGCGGTTGCCGGTGAAAGCAAACGGGGAAGTGCGGTTGCGGTCGGTATTGTCCAAAAGCACTTCGGGAATTTTGGCAACACCCAGTTTCATTTTTTGTTTGGAGTCAATCACAATCGCTTCTTCGCTGGTGCTTTTTTCCAATTTATCCAGTACGGCCGACACTTGCGTTCCCAGGAATGCGGAAATAATGGCGGGAGGAGCTTCATTTGCGCCTAAGCGGTGGGCATTTTGAGCCGTCATAATAGATGCTTTTAACAAAGCGTTGTACTTGTAAACAGCCATCAGGATATTCGTTACGAAAGTAATGAATTGCAAGTTTTCTTCCGGCGTTTTACCCGGCGTTAAAAGGCCTACGCCCGTATCTGTTCCTAACGACCAGTTATTGTGCTTGCCCGAACCGTTGATGCCGGCAAACGGTTTTTCGTGCAGCAACAAACGGAAACCATGACGGCGGGCAACTTTTTTCATAATCGACATAATCAGCAAATTCTGATCGACCGACAAATTGGTTTCACCGAAAATCGGCGCCAGTTCAAACTGGTTGGGAGCCACTTCGTTGTGGCGGGTTTTCAAAGGAATACCATATTTATATCCTTCAAATTCGATATCTTTCATATAAGCCTGTACGCGCGTAGGAATCGAACCGAAATAATGATCTTCCAACTGCTGGTTTTTCGCCGATTCGTGTCCCAGAAGCGTGCGGCCGGTGAGCATCAAATCGGGACGGGTAGCGTATAAACCGTCGTCAACCAGGAAATATTCCTGTTCCCATCCCAAATAAGAATAGACTTTCTTCACAGACGAGTCAAAATAATGGCAAACTTCCGTCGCTGCTTTATCCACTGCATTTAAAGACTTCAACAAAGGCGTTTTGTAGTCCAGGGCTTCTCCGGTGTAAGAAATGAAAACGGTGGGAATACAAAGCGTATCGTCAACAATAAAAGCGGGGGAAGAGGGATCCCATGCCGTATAACCGCGCGCTTCAAATGTGTTGCGGATTCCTCCGCTCGGAAACGACGAGGCGTCGGGTTCCTGCTGTGCAAGGAGTTTCCCCGAAAATTCCTCGATGATAGCGCTTCCCGGCTCGCCGGAATATTCAATAAACGAGTCATGCTTTTCGGCAGTTCCTTCGGTCAGCGGTTGAAACCAGTGAGTATAATGCGTAGCGCCTCTTTCCATCGCCCACATTTTCATGCCTGCCGCTACGTGGTTGGCCAATCCGCGGTCTAAAGTTTCCCCTTTTTCAATTACGTTGATAAGCGCATCCAGCGTTTCCTTAGACAGATACTTAGCCATCTGGTCTTTGTTGAAAACATATTTTCCGTAATAATCGGAAGTCAACTGTTCGGGAGCCGATACGGCAACCGCTTTCTTTTTGTAAGCTTCTTCAACAGCTTTAAATCTTAATTTTGACATCTTTTTTTTTCTGTTTTATTCGTTAATTCAAATTATTTTTTACCCTCTAAACTTCCTGAAAGGGGGAGTTGCCGCAGTGATATATTCATACTCGCTGCCTTAACTCCTCCTTCAGAAGGTATGTTATTTTTATTTATAAACTGATTCCGAATACGAAAAAGACATCTTCTTGGTTCGGATTAAGGATTATCTGTCCGAAAACCGGCAAGGAGAAATTATCCGTAATTTTGATTTCTTTACCTGCTTTCAGGCTGACATTAACCACAGACGCCTCTGTTCCGTAAAGTCCTTTTGAGGGCGTAAGACCAAGCGCCGCATTCAGGTTTACATCTTTAATGGCGAACGGAAGAGAAGCCTCAATGTAAGTGGAAAAATTATTTTCTTTGTCTTCTTTTTTATCCGCTCCGGCAAACATGGTGTTTACGCTAAGGCTTAACGGAAAAGATTTCGCCGGCAAGGTATAACCCAAACTTCCTTCCCAAAAATGCTCCGTCCCGTCGCCGTAATTAAAATATTTAAAAGCGCCTTCGCCTTTCCACCAATAATCCGTAATAGCCAGCGACAAGCCGCCAATGCTGTACCCCAAAGTGAAATCAACTTCTTTATGCAAGGTTGCAATGTCCGTACTCGCCCATGCCGACAGGGAAAAATTGCCCGCACTTAAACTTGCTGTGGGCTGAAAAGAGGCTTTCGCCGAATAAGTGCCGCGCCATACATATGAACTGACCAAGTCTGCTCCTACCGAAAAATTCAACCCGCCCTCCTGGGCGTTAATAATGTTACCGCATGTACATGCCAAAATTCCTGCTAATAAAATTAACTTTTTCATTTTCAATTTGTTTTT
>JAITCT010000301.1 GCA_031282925.1 Dysgonamonadaceae bacterium
TCAAACCAGCCGTTCAGGGCGGTACGGATACCGGATAATGACATTCCCAAAAAACGCTATGCGGATGTGGACACGGTACGGAAGATATTCGGCGTATCGCCCGAATCTCCCGGCGAGACCCTTGCGCATGATGTCTCAATGCTTGTACTTTACCTGATGGGCATAAACACTGCCGACCTGTACAGTATTGAAAAATCATCTTTCAGGAACGGCAAACTGTGTTACAACCGGTTGAAGACCGAAAAAAAGCGGAAAGACAGGGCATACATCGAAGTCCACGTAAACGAATCAATACTTCCGCTGCTTGAGAAATATGCAGGCAAAAGGCGGCTGTTCAACTTTTCAGATAAGTATTCCAATTTTGATATATTTGCATTAGCGGTAAACAGGGGCCTGAAATCCCTGTGCCGTAAAGCGGGCGTTCAAAAAATCACTGTTTACTGGCGCTCCGGCATACATGGGCGACAATAGCGCGGAACAAATGCGGAGCGACAACCGAAACGGTAGCCTTCTGTCTGAACCACGCATCTGCACACCGGGTTACTGAAGATTATATTGAAAAAGACTTTACACAAGTGGATATTCTCAACGGGAAAGTTTTAGCCTGCATTTTTGATTTCTAAAATTCAGTTATGATCTTTCTCCTCGGATTGAGGTTTACAGGCCGCATATCTGAATACCAACCCCCAATGAAGCGTAGCGATTGAGGGGTGAGCCGAACGGTCCGCATAACTGATGTCATGCGGGGTGTTGTGCGGAATCAATCATTTCTACCGGGCTTTAATCCCTGACGGGATTGATTGCAACAAAACGGGCTTTAATCCCCCGGTTGGTGCGAGGCTATGCCTCGCGCCTTTTATCCCGACAGGTTCAACCTGTCAAAATAGACGGTGCGAGGCATAGCCTCGCACCAACCGGGTAATCCTCCTTTGCAAATTTTTTCTTTTCCAATGGATCATTGCAAAAAACAAATAGTTACCACATAAATTCCTGTGAAATTTATGTAACCCTGTCGGTTGTTTTATCTTGGGCAGCCATGAGAATTGTCCCAGATGTATGGCGTATGTATTCATATCTGCTTTTCCAAATAATACAGATAATACACGGGGAGGAAAAATCACAATATCATTTTTCAGATATTGGGTAGTATCTAAAGGCAAATCATATTGAAAACCATAGTATTGATGGGCAATCCGCGCCATAACAATTGGTACAAGATCTACATCTATATCACCATTCGACGTCATCTTGAACTCTTTTTCACGATAATGATCCAAACATATTTTTATGAAATCGTTTCCTTTTTCCGAACCGATTATTGCTGCCTGTATGTCATATCCCCAGTATTGATCGTCTTTCCCTGTTCTCAATGATTTCATTGCAGGATAATATTCAACGGCCGAAAAGGCAGCATGATTTAACAAGGTATCAAATCTTCTGAAAACTTTCACATCAGAATCCAAATAAATTCCTCCTTCGTGATAAAGTGCATACAAACGAATATAATCTGCGGCAAATGCCCATTTGCGAGCTTTACACGCATCTTCTACAAATTTTACACTGTGAATGTCAAACCGGGATTGATCCCAAAGAGTAATTTCATAATCCGGCATTACTCGTTTCCATGAATTTATGCACTGTTGCACAAGTTTAGGTAATGGTTCGCCACTTAACCAACACCAGTGAATTTTTTTAGGAATTGTATTCATCTTTCAAGTTGTTAAAATAATATTAATTCTGTATTTATACCGTTGATTTTTAGATCATATTATACATTTTTAGCTTATTACGTTAGTATTAACAGTAAAAAAATAAAGAACTTTTATGGGCACAAAGTTAGGGAAAAAATCGAACAACCCTATTGTTAAGTATAAAGATTTGCATCCCAGATATGTTCTGAAAATAAAGTCAGATATTTGTAAAAGACAATGTTTTTGTAATGAAGAGCTTATATATACGGCGAGAAGTAGCCGCCCTGTTTGGGTTTTGATATGTGTTAATACAGGAACCAATAACGTATGCAGGTCATTGAATAAACAGTGGTCGAAAATTATTGATATTCTAAAAATACCTCTGAGAAACGCCGCTTAGTAAATGCGACAATTTGAAATGCATCCTTTTCATTGCATACGTTTGGAAATCGTAGAATTTTCATGTACTTTTGCCCCTTGAATTTACATAATTCAAGAAAGTAATGAAAGTAAAAATCATTAATAAATCGAAACATGCCTTACCCGGATACGAAACGCTTTATTCCGCAGGAATGGATGTGCGTGCAAATCTTGACGCTCCTGTTACGCTGAGTTCTTTGGAAAGAACGCTTGTTCCGACGGGGCTTTTCATCGAATTACCCATTGGTTTTGAAGCCCAGATTCGCCCGCGAAGCGGCCTGGCTGTCAAACACGGTATTTCGCTGGTGAATACGCCGGGAACGATTGATGCGGATTACCGAGGAGAAATCAAGATAATTCTGGTGAATTTATCCGCTACGCCGTTTGTCGTTAACGACGGGGAGCGGATTTGCCAGATGGTTGTGGCTAAGCACGAAAGAGTGGAATGGGAAGAAACCGGCGAATTAAATGCAACGCTTCGGGGAGCCGGCGGATTGGGTCATACAGGGGATAAATAAATGATGAAAGTAATTATATTTTTCTTTATCTTATGTTCCTTACCGGTTTTAGCGGATCATTCAATTTCCGCGTCTGCCGATTCCGCATACCGGACGGGGAAAAAGTTTGATTATTTTTTCCTGGAAGCCCTGCGCTCAAAGGAAAACGGCGAACACAGCAATGCTTTCAACGCCTTGCGTCACGCTTTGCAAATTGACTCTGCGTCTTCGGCGGCATGGGCAGAATTGGCCGATTATTACCTGTATCTGCGCCTGGATTCGCAGGCTGTCGAAGCCCTGCGGAAAGCCGTAAGGTTCAGCCCCGATAATTTCAACTACAAGATTTCACTCGCCGGTATATACCGGGAAAGCGGGAATATCCCGGAAGCCATTGGTTTGTATGAAGAACTGGTCGAAGAGAATCCTGATATGGCGGAATTGCATTTTCATCTTTCCAATCTGTATCTCACAAGCCGTCAAATCGACAAAGCAATCGGCTCTCTGAACAATCTGGAAAACAACGCAGGAATGAACGAAGTTATTTCCATGCAAAAATATAAACTCTATTTGTCGGACGACAGGAAAGAAAATGCGTTGAATGAAATTAAAAAATTGAGTGTGAAATTTCCTTTAGAGGCTAAATACCAAATTTTGATCGGCGATTTTTATCTGGAAGAAAAAGAACCGGAAAAAGCTTTGGCCTATTATGAGAAAGCGCGTGCGATTGACCCTGAAAATCCGCTCTATATTGTTTCCATGTCGAACTATTACGAACAAAAAGGCGATAATGAAGCAGCTGCCGGGGAAATAGAAAAAGCCTTGAAAAATTCTTCATTAGACATTGAAACTCAAATTGCCATACTTGGAAAATATATCCAAAATCTTCTTTTGGACAAAAGGAATGTAGAATTGGCCGACACCCTGTTTGAAACCCTGATGGCGCAACATTCCCAGGAGAAAGAGCTGAATCTGATGTACGGGCAATTTTTGGCTTCCCGTGAAAAATGGGAAGAAGCCCGCTTCCAGTTTCAAATCGTAACGGAATCCAATCCCGAAAACATGACTGCCTGGATGCAATTACTGAATGTCGCCCTGCGCCGGGATAGCCTCGACGAAATTATTCATGTGTGCGAGGCGGCGCTGATTCGTTTCCCGGAAGTTCCCGAATTTTATTTTTATAAAAGTTCCGCCTTATACCAAAAGAAGCGATTCGAAGAGGCTTTATTGAGTACAGAGGAAGGAGTGAAATATGTTCCTGAAAAGAATAGCGTCTTGTTATCAACTTTTTACGGTCAATTAGGCGATCTTTATCACGAAACCGGAAACAGGCAAAAGGCTTATGAGGCTTATGATAAGTCGCTGGAATATAACGAAAATAACATTTTAATACTGAATAATTACGCCTATTTCCTGAGCCTGGATAAGACACAGTTGGACAAGGCGGAAAGTATGAGCGGCAAATGCTTGAAATTCCAACCTAAAAATCCGACTTATGCCGATACGTATGCATGGATACTTTTTCAGAAAGGGAACTACTCGTTGTCGAAATTTTATATTGAAAGCGCCATCACAAACGGGGGCGATAAAAGTTCCGAAGTGCTTGACCATTACGGCGACATCCTTTTTAAAACGGGAAATACCGACAACGCCGTCCGGCAATGGGAAAAGGCGCTGGAAATAAAAGAAAAAAACGGTGAAACAAATACCGCCGTTCTCAAGCGAAAAATTGAAAACAGAATGTATTATGAAATGGAATAAACTGATTTGCCGCCGTAGAGACGGTATGCGCGCCGTCAAATATATCGTGTGGGGTTTATGCTGCGGGCTGGCTATATTCGCAAGTTCGTGCCGGACAAGCCGTCAAATTCATCCGGTCGCTTTGACCGGGCATACGGTGGAGGAAAGAGTCGGATTGATTGTGAACCGGCCGGTTTCTTACAAAACATTTTCGTCCGCCCTCCGGTTCGGCATTAAATCAGGCGTGAATCGCGACAGTATAACTGCCGATGCGCGGCTCAGGATCGTCAAAGACGAGATGATTCAACTTTCTTTGCGAATCCCGATTTTGGGAACCGAAGCGGCAAGGATAAACATCAGTCCGGATCAAATCCTGATTATTGACCGCATGAATAAAAGGTATTTTGTGGAATCAATGGAAAATTTGAAGAAACATTTGCCTTTTGATTTCGATTATTACAGCGTGCAATCTTTGTTTACCAATCAATTGTTTATTGCCGGTAAACAGGAAGTTACGCCTGACGACTACGCTTCTTTCGGTTATCGGGAAGATGAATTTTCGGCTGTTTTGAGCAGGCAGGACAGCAGGGGAATTGTTTACGATTTTACCGGCGATTACAGCCACCGTATTCTGAAAACGGAAGTTTACAAAAACGATAAAACGGTGAGTATGAATTGGAATTACGCCGATTTTGAACGAGTGTCCGACAACTGCCTGTTTCCCATGAAAATGAGTATGGCATTGACCGTCCCCGACAATTTGATCTCCATGAATTTGAATTTTTCAAGCGTGGATATTGACGCCGCCTTTGAATTGAAAACGGATATTCCGTCCAAATACAAACAAATTGATATTAATCAGTTAATTAAATTAATTCGGTCATTGTGATGAAATCCACATATAAAAATTGCAAAAAGCGCATGAACATATTGCGGATTCCGTCCGGCCTAAAAAAATAATGTACAGATGAAATATAAACTATTCATATTGTTATCGGGACTGGCTGTTTCTTTGTTTGCACAGGAGCAGGAAAGAATCAGCGATTTGGAAAAAGAGCGGCAAAATATTTTGACGGAAATCGAAGAGACTACTCAACTGCTGGATGCGAATAAATCGACTATCAGCAACGCACTTAACCGGTTAATCCTGCTGAATAGCAACATTGAGTATCGAAAAAAAATGATTTCATCTTTGAACAGGGAACTTTCAGGTATAGACCATGGAATTGTAGACCGGGAAATACAAATCAAGGTTTTGGAAATGAGGTTGCAGGAAAAAAAAGATAATTATGCGGCTGCCGTGAGGAAGATGTATATCTATCGAAATAGACTGAATAACAATTTATTGTTTATTTTATCGGCGGAGAATTTTACGCAATCGCTGCACCGGATTATGTATCTGAAAGAGTATTATAAATGGCAGAAAAGGCAAGCCTCGGAGATTATCGAAAAACAGAAGAAAGTCAATACGGAAAAGTTGATTTTGCTGAACAGCAAAGAAATAAAACAAACGCTTTTGGCAGGCCGGACAAGTGAAGAGGACAGATTGAACGAGGAAATATTAAGTAAAAACGAGGAAATTCAGTTGCTCGAAAGAAATAAAAAGAAACTCCTGAGTGAACTGGAAAGGAAAAAACGACAAGCCGAAGCCTTAAACCAGCGGATAGAAGGAATTATTGCCGAAGAGACATCCATGTCTGCTTCATCCAGGAATGAAGCACAGGAAGAACGTCAGGCCGAAATCAAAGGCGGTTATGCCATGACAGCCGTGGAAAAAGCGCTGTCTTCGAGTTTTGCCGATAACAAAGGACGTTTGCCTTTTCCGTTGAGCGGCAATTATAAAATCGTCAATTATTTTGGCATTCACCAATACAAGGAATTATCGAAAGTGTCGGTGAATTGCAATGGAATTGAGATGGAAACGACGCCCGACAATGAAGCGCGGGCGGTATTTGACGGCGTTGTTTCGCGGATTTTTGTTCTCCCCGGCTATCATAATTCCATTATTGTCCGGCACGGAAACTATCTGACGTTGTATTCGAATATTGATCAGGTATATGTCAAACAGGGAAGTAGAGTAAACACAGGGCAAACCTTGGGGAAAATTTATACGGATCGGGAAAACGGCAACTCAACTTTGTTGCACTTCGAACTTTGGAAGGAGCGGACGAAGTTAGACCCTCTGCCGTGGTTGAATAGGTAATATGCAAATATAATGCACAAATTAGAACTAATATTTTATTCATATCAATTAGTGAATTAGCGGCAATAAAAAAATTAGCACTAATATTTTATTCACATCAATTAGTGAATTAGCGGCAATAAAAAAAAGTTAGAACTAATATTTTATTCATATCAATTAGTGAATTAGCGGCAATAAAAAAAGTTAGAACTAATATTTTATTCATATCAATTAGTGAATTAGTGGCAATAAAAAAATGGAAACAAATCAATCGGCGCTTGTCTTACATTCCGGCGGACAGGATTCGACCACCTGCCTTTTTTGGGCGCTCAGGAATTTTAAGGAAGTGAGGACTTTGTGCATCACTTACGGGCAACGTCATGCGTATGAAGTGGTAGTAGCCCAAAAAATCGCGAAAAACGCCGGCGTTCCGTTTCAGGTTATAGACGCCTGCATTATCAGCCTCTTGTCCGATAATTCCCTGACCAACCATAATTTGGTTATGGACCGGGAAAAACCGGAAAATTCATATCCCAACACTTTTGTTCCGGGGCGCAACCTTTTTTTCCTGACTTTTGCAGCGGTCATTGCCCGTTCCCATGGAATTAAAAATATTGTAACCGGTGTTTCCCAGTCCGATTACAGCGGTTACCCCGATTGCCGCGACACGTTTATCCGTTCCGCTAACGCAACGCTGAATCTTGCTATGGACGAGCAATTTATCATTCATACGCCGCTCATGTGGCTCAGCAAAGCCGAAACTTGGGCTTTAGCCGACGAATTGGGCGTTTTCGATATAGTCAAAAACGATACGCTGACTTGCTACAACGGCCTCATCGCCGAAGGTTGCGGGCAATGTCCGGCTTGCAAACTCCGAAGTGACGGCTTGAAGGAATATCTAACTTCCCGGCCCCTGGCAGGGGAAGTTTAGGGCCATGCAATTATTGAATATTATTTGCGGCAAAGGGGGTATGACAAAAATACAAACAGATGAAAGAAAACAATTTAACCGCACTTGGAAATAAGGCCGAATATAAGCAAAATTACGCCCCGGAAGTATTGGAAACATTCGACAACAAGCATCCCGAAAACGATTATTGGGTGCATTTTAACTGCCCTGAATTTACCAGCCTTTGCCCGATTACCGGACAGCCGGATTTTGCGACAATCCTGATTGATTACATTCCCGGCGTTAAAATGATTGAAAGCAAAAGCCTGAAACTCTATTTGTTCAGTTTCCGTTGCCATGGCGCTTTCCATGAAGATTGCGTCAATATCATTATGAAAGACTTGGTTCGGCTGATGAATCCCAAGTATATTGAGGTGACGGGGCTTTTCACTCCGAGAGGCGGAATAGCTATCTATCCTTATTGCAATTACGGCAAACCGGGGACGGAATATGAATCGTTAGCGAAAAATCGGCTGTTTTC
>JAITCT010000319.1 GCA_031282925.1 Dysgonamonadaceae bacterium
TGTGCCAGCATCCGGCATGACTCAATAAAATAATCTATTCCCTTGCGTTTGTCGGACAGATTGGCAGCCGCAAATAAAATCAGTTTCCTGTTTAAGGGCAAATTGAATTTATTTCGCACCGCCTGGGAGTCTGACGGTTTGAAAACGTCAATATCCACAGGATTAGGTATGCTTGTTATGCCGAAATCGCGCAATAATGCGCTGCTCTTGGCCATATTGCTTATCCAGTTACTGCATCCGACGAAATGAATCTGTTGCGGCATAAAAACGGTTTTCTTTTTACGCCATGTTTGAAAAGCCAGTCCGGATGGGGTAAACGGACAGATATCACACTGTAAAACAAACCTGTTGCACCGGACCGCATCAATATGTGGGTATGCAGCGGAATTTGCCACATAGTGGCAAATTCCGCTGCATACCCACATATCGTGCATAGTCCAAACAACAGGTTTGTTTAACATTTGCAGTTGCTGTATATTTTCCAGCGACAGAAATCCCTGATTTATCCAATGCAAATGGATGACGTCCGCCTCTTTTACCAAAGGATGGTTGCTTATATCTGTTCCTGTATTGGCAATGGAAACGGCGAAAAGGTTTTTCCTGTCGAAACGGTTATGAACAAAAATCACCCACTGTTCGTAAGCAAAGCGGATAAAGTTGATGGTCTTCTTCCACCAGTTGGTGTTTATGGAAACTACATAGGGGTCGTCTGTTTGTTTGTCGCGCACCAGCATTTTGGCTTCCTGCCCGGATTTATTCAAGGCGCGCATCAGGCGATTGGCGGCTATGGCTGCGCCGCCGGTACGTTCGGAGGTAGATAGGAGGAGAATTTTCATTTGTTTGAATGTTTTGTTGTTATTTTGTCGGTAATAATTTCATAATCAGTGATTGCCTTAGCCGCACAATGCATTTTCACGCTACTTTAATATCTTTACAGGCAGGCGACCTGCTTAAAAACGACGTGTCGTTTCCGCGAAAAAGACACTTCCCTTTTTGAAATGCGACACATCGTTTTCGTAAACGCAAAGGCGCGCAGATACGAAAGCCACATATTAACGGTTTTTTTGTGGCTTTTGTGCTTTCGTGTCTTTGCGTTGAAATAATTTTCCATTTTTGATGAAACAGGATGCACAAAATCATGCCGTGCAAAGTATCATTAGCCGGCCAGTAATTTATACCCAATCCGGCAAAACATGCATTTCTTCTTTTCGCAATATTCCCTTTTCAGTTGAATCAGGGCTTGCGTATCGCAGGCGTTCATAACGGAAATTCCGGCGCCGGAAAACAGGGTGATAATGTAGTTTTTTTCCGGTTTTAAAGATTCCAGCAACCGGATAGCTCTTTCGGTGTATTGCTCCTGCTGTTTTTCCCTGCCATACGCGAAAAACAAAGGTACAATGACATTGATTAACAAAATTTGTTTGGCTTGCATACCCAGGTATTTTGTTTTTTTAACCGAAGATTTTTCAAAGTGGTAATGCGTCAACCAATACTCGCCCGGTTCGGAAACGAAAAGCGAATGGAGTTCATCGTCATGGCCGGTTTCAAGTATCCCGGATAATAAGCCTTGCTTCCTGCCGATGATTCCCGCTAATTGCAGAATCTTGATGTGCGGAAAATTATTGGGGCGTATCCGTAAATTTTTGAAAATATATGGTTCCAAGGTTTTTAAGTTATATTTTCTTCGCAGGAAAAAATATTCTTTCCTGAGTTTTAGATAGTATTCATCCTTCGGATTTTCTTCTTCCAGTAATCCGGCTTGCCCCAGAAACAGCGCTTCTAATTGAAACGGGGAATCATGGTGTTTGCGTACAATTTTCAAGGGAAGACTTTTGGCCAGCCGTTCAAATGCATCGTTGTTGACGCCGAAACCGAAGTTTCGCGCTAAAGTAATGTAAAACACTTCGTTCCAGTCGCCTTTATATTCGTTCAACCATTGAAGCAAAGCATTGGTTTTCCGTTCCAGACGTTCGGTTACAAGCGCGCTTTTCCAGTCCGAAAGGTAAATTTCATGTATTTCGCGGATTTTGCTCAAACAGGGGACTGACAAATCGCTGCTTAATAGAAATTGATAATTTGCCTTGATTTGACTGGAGATTTTCATTTCCCATTGAGGAATCACTCGTCGCGAAGAGTCGAATACATCCGGCACATCCAAGGATTCAACTACGTGTAACACAACCGAGTTGTAAGCTGCATCCTCATAATGCCGATGCCCGTACCAATCGGAAGCCTTCGTATGGATTTCAACGTTTCCTGCCCAAACCTTGTCATCCATTTTAATTTTGGCATTGAAAAAATCAGGGCCTGCATTCGAGTTATAAATGCCGGGATCAATAATTTCAAATCGCTTTCCGCTATTCGTAAGTAAATTTGCAGATTCATACAGTTTGTATTTCCATACATAATGCAATAAAGTTTCCATAGAGCATTTCAGTTTTTTTTTAGTTTTGATTGATTCGCAAAGGTAATATATTTTCCGGATAATTCAAAGTTTACCGACTGCGCGGGAATGACGCCGGTTTGCAGTCCGCTTCTGCCGGCAACATTGCAGTTTCTGTCGGCAGAAAT
>JAITCT010000347.1 GCA_031282925.1 Dysgonamonadaceae bacterium
TCAAACATGATGATGTCGTCCACCCTGTTCAGAAATTCGGGCGCAAAAGCCCTGTTCAGCGCCTTTTGAATCACGCCGCGGGAAAATTCTTTTTCATCGGGGCCTGTGCTTACGGTGAATCCGACGCCTCGCCCGAAATCTTTCAATTGCCGGGTTCCCACATTGGAGGTCATAATAAGGATCGTATTTTTAAAATTAATTCTGCGCCCCAGGCTGTCGGTCAGGCGGCCTTCGTCCATCACTTGCAGGAGAATATTGAAGACGTCGGGATGCGCTTTTTCGATTTCGTCAAGTAAAACTACCGAATACGGTTTGCGGCGCACTTTTTCCGTCAGTTGCCCGCCTTCTTCGTAACCCACATATCCCGGAGGCGCTCCGATAAGCCGAGAAACGCTGAATTTTTCCATGTATTCGCTCATGTCAATGCGTATCAAAGTATCGGCAGAGTCAAACAGATATTCGGCTAATTTTTTGGCCAGGTGCGTTTTCCCGACACCGGTAGGGCCTAAAAACATAAAAGTTCCGATGGGTTTGTTCGGGTCTTTCAGACCGATCCGGTTGCGCTGGATTGCTTTCACGATTTTGTCAACAGCTTCGTCCTGCCCGATTACCGCGGCTTTGAGGACACCGGCCATTTCCATCAATTTCTGGTTTTCCGCCTTGGCAATTCGTTGCACGGGAACGCCCGAAATCATGGCAACTACTTCCGCTACCTTGTCTTCGTCGACTATCTGCCGGTTTACCTGCAATTCTTCTTCCCATTTGGATTTGGAGGCTTCCAGATTCAATAATAACTGCCGTTCCTGGTCGCGAAATCCGGCGGCTAATTCAAAATTTTGCGATTTGACCGCCTGCACTTTCTGCTGTTTGACGTCTTCAATCCGGGCTTCCAATTCTTCGATGGCTTTCGGCACAACGATGTTGGAAATATGTGTTCGCGAACCCGCTTCGTCCATAGCATCAATCGCTTTGTCGGGGAAATTCCGGTCGCTGATATAACGGTCGGTGAGGGTAACGCAGGCTTTGACGGCTCCGGGGGTATAAGATACGTTGTGGTGATCTTCGTATTTTTCCTTAATATTTTCGAGAATTTGCAAGGTTTCTTCGGCGGTTGTCGGATCTACTATCACTTTTTGGAAACGGCGTTCCAAAGCGCCGTCTTTTTCGATATTTTTACGGTATTCGTCAAGTGTAGTTGCTCCGATACACTGTATTTCGCCTCTTGCCAGGGCGGGTTTCAACATATTGGCCGCATCCATCGAACCGGAAGCGCCGCCTGCGCCTACGATGGTGTGAATTTCGTCAATAAAAAGAATTACATCCGGATTTTTTGACAATTCGTTCAAAATCGCTTTAATGCGTTCTTCAAATTGACCCCTGTATTTCGTTCCGGCCACGATTGAAGCCATATCCAGGTTGACCACCCGTTTGTCAAACAGAATCCGCGATACTTTCCGCTGTACAATCCTGAGCGCCAGACCTTCGACAATAGCGGACTTGCCGACTCCCGGTTCGCCAATCAGCACCGGGTTGTTTTTTTTCCTGCGGCTCAAAATCTGCGCCAGGCGTTCGATTTCCTTTTGCCTGCCGACAATGGGGTCTAAACGGTTTTCTTCGGCAGCTCTCGTCAAATCCATACCGAAACTGTCAATTACCGGCGTATCGCTGCTTTTATCGGCGTTGCTTGCACGGGAAGATTCGCGCCTTCCGGAAAACGAATCGTCATCGTCGTCATCTCCCGTAAAACCTGTTCCCATCCGGAGTTGCATGATTTTACCCTTGTTAGCGTTGTCGGTCAATAAACCCAATACCCTGTCATAATTGATGGCATAATGGTCTAAAATTCGACAGGCGACAGAATGATGATCTTTCAACATGGCCAGCAGCAAATGCTCCGTATCGGTTTCCAAACTGTTCAGGTTGATAGATTCCAGGGTGCTGATACGCAATAAGTTTTCAACGCTTTTATCAACGGTTAGCAGGTTTTCGGAAATATACTCGCCGTCTTCAAACAATTCTTTGTCAATAGCGGTTTTCAATTCGCCGGAATCCACTCCAAGCAAATTGATGATGGAAACGGCTTTACTCTTGCTGTCGCGCAACATTCCAAGTAAAACATGTTCGATTCCTATGCAGGGACTGTGCAGGCGTCCGGCTTCTTCCCTGCTGAATGTGAGGATATTCTTTACTTCGTTTGAAAAATTTTTTGGCGTCATTTTATTGTTTTTCTTCAAATTTCGGCACAAATATAGCGATTATTTGTTATATATTCTCGAATCGGCGTCAAACCAGGGCAAACGCATGAAATTATTATCTTTACCGGATGAGCGCAATTTATGAATATTTATCTACGGTAGATGATTTCCGTATGGCGGGGAAATGCCGTCACAAGTTATCCGGCATTCTATGATATTGGGTTATTAACCTGTTTGAGTAACGGTGAGGACTGTGAGGATACGGTTTTTTTTGCCCGTACCCGTAAGGATTTTTTATTGGAACGGATTGCTTTGGAAAACGGCATTCCCTCTCATGACACCTTTAACCGGGTATTTTTCATGCTGTCCCCGGATGTATTGCCTCAATGTCTGGATAATTACGGAAAAGATATGACCGGTTTGCTGTCGGGGAAGCAAATTTGCCCGGACGGCAAAAAGCTGAAAGGCTGTAATCCCCGCAGTAGAGGGAATCGGGGGTTATATATTGTGAACGCCTGGGCAAGTGAACACCGGGTCTGTACCGGTCGGAAGAAAGCAGAAGACGGGAGTAATGAAACAGAGGCGATTCCCGCACTGTTGGAAGAGACCGACATCAGGGGGCTGTTGTCGGTATGGATGCAATGGGGTGTCAGCGTGAGATTGCCGACCGTACTGTTTCCCGGGAAGGGCATTGTCTGTCGGCACTGAAAGAGGATCAGGGTTCTCTTTTGCGGAGATGCTTTATGCGGATTTAAACTCAACCGGTTTCCGGGTATGGAAGAATCCCGGGAATATGACCGCGGACGCTGTGAAACCCGGCAATGTTCCATCATTGAGGCAGGGACTGCACTTTTGGAGGAGACCCGCGAGCGGTGGCCCCATCTTAAAACCATTGTGCGTGTTGAAGCAACAGGGGTTACAGACTGCAAAGAATCAAAAGAAACACGTTATTGCATCAGTGATCGGGACGGTTGCGATGCCGCTTATTATAACGCTTTGGTCGGAGGTCACCGGAGTATTGAAAATCATCTCCACTGGCATCTTGATGTTACTTTTGGCAAAGATCAATCCCGGGCACGGAGAGGGTATGCTCCGGAAAATCTGTCCACGATCAGGAAACCGGCTTTACAGACAATAAAAGAACACAACGATAAATTGAGCCTGAAAAAAGGAGGTCAGGGCGGCATATGATGAAAAATGCCTCAAAGAACTCATAACTTAAATTTCATGCGTTTGCCCTGGTACCGATTCGGACGGACGGCAGTTTATCGTTGAAATGCAGATGTACTGGACGGAAAGTTTCAAAAGCCGCGTACTGCTGAACGCTTCAAAAGCCTATGTGATGCAGTTGAACAAGGCAGAACGGTACGAACTCCTTCAGCCCGTTTATGCATTGAGCTTCGTGAACGAAATCTTTGAAAAATCGCCCGAAATGCAAAACATATACTATCACCATTACAGGATAGTCAATATCAAAAACACGCAAAAGCAAATCAAAGGCCTGGAATTTGTGTTCATCGAACTGCCCAAATTTCGCCCTCAGAGTCACGGGGAAAAGAAACTGCACGAACTCTGGCTCCGTTTCCTTACCGAAATCAATGAACGAACGCGGGAAGTGCCGCAGGAATTACTGGAAAACGGCGATATCCGGGAAGCGGTACAGTATATGGAAATCGGCGCCTACACAAAAGAACAGTTATTTACCTACGACAAATTCCGGGACGGCATCATGACCGAGCGCAGCGTAATATCGGACGCATGGCACAAAGG
>JAITCT010000096.1 GCA_031282925.1 Dysgonamonadaceae bacterium
CGTAAAAACGCAACATATTGGAAGTTACGCCGCTTTCACAATGGGCTGCCGGGGCATGTTTAAAATCAATCTTCATTCGTCAAACTTTTTTTAATTCATCTACTGTCATGTCCAGGGTATTTGCATATTTTTCGAGAAATGCATCGTCTATACGTTCAAACTCCTTGGCTTGAAGATGTTTCTTTATGGTTTTTTTCGGGATTCCGGAATATGCCGACAACATGCCTACGTCGAACAAACGTACCTGAATATGATAGGCCAATGGGCTTTTTTCTCCCTTCAAAACTTCTCTGCGGACAGATTCGGCTTCGTCCAGAATATTTTCCCAAGTCAGCGAAAGCGCTTCATTCTTGGCCTCCCAGCCAACGCTCTGCACTTGACAATAATTTCCGTTTTCGTCCAAAGCGTAATAGATGTCCCGGAGATTGGTATGTTTAAGAAATCGTCCGTCTTGGGGAACTTCTTCTTTTTTCATTTTTAACAAACGGTTAAAAGACTGAATCCGTAGGAAAAACGGGCGCTTTCCGGTACCATGAGGAGGATTTTTTGTCCTTTTTTCAGTTGTCCCGAAAGGAGTAATTCCTCCAACATGAGGAAATTAGATACGGAAGCCACATTTCCCACTGTCGGTAAATTCAAAAACCACTTTTCATCCGGTATATGATATCCGCATTTGTCAAATTCTTCTTTGATTTTGTCTCTGAAAAACATAGAGGACAAGTGCGGTAAAAACCAGTCGATTTCATTAACGTCCAAATGACGTTTTTTGATTACTTCCACATAAAATTGACCACCCAATTGAGTGATATTATCGTCCAGCAGACGAATATCTTGTTTCACGGAGAAAAGCGACCGGGAAAGCCATTCCGTTTCGGGAAATTGCGCCCATCCGATTACCTCTCCGTTTTCGTCCTTATCGCCTCCTGCATACATGCAGGTTTCGCGAATATGCGCATACGAACAGAATTCTATCCAATTGATTTCAAAGGATAAACCATCTTTTGCCGGTTCTTTCTGCAATAAAACCGCTGCCGCTCCGTCGGACAACATCCATCGCAGGAATTCTTTCTGGAAAGCCAGCATCGGTTTTTTCTCCATCTGTTCCAGTATATTGATTTCCTCGGTGAAGTAACCGGATTTCATCCAAGCAGATAAGCGTTCGGAAGCGACACATACAGCATTGTTTTTATCGCCCGAAAGCAATGAAAGCCATGCATATTTCAAAGCTTGCATACCGGTACAGCATGAGCCTGAAAAAGAAACTACTTCGGCATTTCTTCCTCCGGTTTTTCCGTGTACCATGACGCCGTGCGAAGGTATAAGTTGTTCGGGAGAGGCCGTTCCCGCCGATAACAATTCAATGTCATCAACCGAAAACCCGTCGTTACACAGCAATTTAACGGCATTTGCAGCCATTTCTACATTGGTGTGGGTAGTTTCGCCATTGGGACCAAGGGCGTAATAACGTTGCTTAATTCCATTATTCCTCAACACAATTCTTTTTGAAAGAGAAGGTCGCCCGTTAAGCATACCTAAATATTTCTCCATTTCATCGTTAGGGACAGGAGAATTAGGTAAGAATTTTGATATTTTTGTTATATAGATCTTTGAATTCATAGGACAAATTTACGTAAAAAAATGCAAAAAGTATAAATAATTGAAAATAATTATTTCTTATTTAAAGTAAAAGAAATCGGAATATAAGCAGGAGCGCTGAAAGAGTTACCGCTTATTGTAAAATTAGGTTTAATGCGGAAAGTTACGTTACTTGGATTTCCTCCGAGTCCGGCAAAATTGAAAACCAGATTTTTCAGCGATTCCAATGATTGGCCGCTTGCTAATTTTTTGATATCAAATCCCAAAGTAACCGGTAAAATGGTTTTTCCTCCTCCGGCTATCTCAATTTTGTGTTGCATAACGCCTTGCGTCATTTCAAGGCCGTCGATTTCCAGGATGTAGCTCATTCCGTTCAGTAAAGCCATTTGAGAATTGGGATTCGTTACGTTCAGGTTCAGATTAAAATTAAGCGGTAAAGTTCCTGAAGGCGATGAAAATGCTGTCAGTAATTTGGTCAAAGTCACTGGATTAAGTGCAGAAAGGCTATTGACGTTTTGTAGGTTGATTCCACCTATGGTTAATTCCGAAATCGAATTATATTCATACTTACATTGTGTCATGTTATATGCGCCGGCCAATTGTTGGGCAACCTCACAAGCTGTGAAAATTGCAACAAAGCCTATTAAAGTTATAATTTTTTTCATAAATTTGATAAATTATAATGTTAGTAAAAAAACAAAAATTCATGTGCTATTTCATCAATCCTTTCCGGCCAAATGCACAGTCATTTGCGGGAATGGTATTCCTATTCCTTTCTTTCCGAATATCTTATAAATTTGTTCATTAAGGTTAAAATAAACGTCCCAATACTCGGAAGTCTTTACCCAAAGCCGGATCAAGATATCAACCGAACTTTCGTTCAAGGTTTTCAGAGCAATAAATGGCGCCGGATCGGATAAAATCCGTCCATCCGATTGAATTATATCTTTTATCGTTGATTTGGCAAACTCATAATCTGTTCCATATTCAACGCCGACGACCAAATCGATTCTTCGAGTTTGCTGGTTGTTGTAATTTATTATTACATTGGTACTTAATCCACCATTAGGAACAAAAACCGTTTTGTTGTCAGCCGTTATAATTTCCGTATTGAAAATATGAATTTCTTTTATTGTTCCTTCTTGTCCCTGGGCTTGAATATAATCTCCTATCCGGTAGGGACGGAAAATTAAAATCATAACTCCACCGGCAAAATTCTGTAAAGTTCCGCTCATGGCCATACCCAAGGCAACGCCCGCCGATGCAAGAATAGCAACAAATGAACTGTTGTTTATTCCCAGAATATTGACAATCGTAATCAATAAAGCCGCCGTCAGGACAATATCAATCAGGCTTTTCAGAAAGGAAACGACCGACGGATCAAATTCTTTCTTACTCAACAGTTTGTTTACAAGTACTTTGGTGTACTTGATGAGTTTGCGTCCAATGAAATAGATTATAATACAAAGGAGTAGCTTTTCGCCGAAATTAATTACATCGTCTCTTAACGAGTGTAATGTATTTTCCCACCAGGAAATGTTTTCAATAGCTTTCAATGAATCCATATTTTTATCAGTGTTATATATTTATGCGAGTGCAAAATTACATGAAAATCTTGCGATTTCCAAACGCATGTATAAATTTCCTCTATTCTTCAGGCGAAAAACTCATAAAAGTCTTGTCATTGTATAGAATAATTATTTTGTCTATTCTTCTGTTACTTGAAATTATGTCGCTAATTTGCTTTGCTTTAATTAGCTGCTCTGCTTCAACAGCCGTTTTATCCTCCGATTTCAGCGGATATTCGGAAACTTTCGGCTCTTTGTGCGCATTTATCTCATTTTTTTGCGGGTTAAAAATTCCGGTAGTATCATCAAACGGCAAGGTAGGTTCTTTTTCGGAACGAATGAAAAGTTTTTCCCGATGGTACATCGGATCTTTTCCGAAAAGTAACCATTCGGAATTAATATCCGGAAATGCTCTTAAGATTTTCAGAACAACATTCAGAGTAATTTCATTTCGACCGTTTAATATATGCGTAATCGTTCCCCGGCTTACATCAATTTTATCGGCAAATGAAGCGGAATTTAAACCTTTTTCTTCCATTATTTTCCGAATTCTAACAGGATCAACAACCGGATCTTTTTCATCATCCATAAATTTATTTATTTAATTTGGAAAAAAATCTGTAAATTAAAATTCTACAAATGTAAACAATAATATTTACATTTGCAAATCCACACTTGTAAATAGTGCAAATACAAATGTAAATTTACAGTTGGATGCAGACGATTTACTTTTGAGAATTATAAGGAAAAGAACTTATATACAACTTTAAATTATTATGATTAAATACTGGTTATCAATAGGTAATATGGGTAATGTTATTAAAAATCCGAAAATATACATTTGTAATTTACTAATACGCATTAATTTCAATAAATTACTTTATTTATAATCATATAAAAAACTGGTTTTTAAGTTATAATAATATATTTAACGTGTTATTTTTAATACCATTTCTCTAATGTTTAGATATGTAAATTCAATTATAATTAATAGTAATCCCCTACCCTATTTTACAATTGTAATTTACAGACGTACATAAATATTCTTGTTCACAGGTGTGAAATAAATAATTTAGATGTACATTTGTAAATTTTACTAATTCAAATATTTTGATTACTTTTGTAGCGTAGTCAGTCGGTCTGTCGCTTTTTAGTTTATAAAGAGAGGAAAGTCCGGACAACATAGAGTACCTTACTATCTAACGGATAGCTGTTTGTGAGAGCAGAGTTAAGTAGAAGAAAATAACCGCCGATTCGGTAAGGGTGAGAAGGTAAGGTAAGAGCTTACCGGTTCTTATAGCAATATAGGAAGCCGTACAACTTAGGGGTTGCAAGGTCATGTACACCGGCGCATGTAGGGCTACTCGTCCGATGCCGGGGGGTAGACTGCTAGAATTTAACGGCGACGTTAAATCCAGATAAATGACAGACATTCCGGTTTATCCGGAATACAGAATCCGGCTTATAGATTGACTATGAAGCAAAAAAGGTGTCTCACGACACCTTTTTTGTTTTTAAAAATTAAATCTAAATGAAAACGAGCGAAAAACGGGACTCGAACCCGCGACCCTAACCTTGGCAAGGTTATGCTCTACCAACTGAGCTATTTTCGCATTGCGACCGCAAAGGTATGATTTATTTTCGTTTTTGCAAAAGTAATCGGTGAAAAAGTGTGTTTTCATTAAAATTATGCTGTTTTCTCAAAACAGGCAGTATCTTTGCGGGACTTTTTTTATTTATTAACTATTTTATCTTATGAAACAGAAAGATTTCAAACTGCAGCAGGCTTTTCGTTTCCGGCGATTTGCCCGCAAGCGCTATGCAGTATTCAACAGCCTGCATAGAGTGATTAACACCGGGGTTGTTGCCGGTTGTATGCTGACTTTTGCCGCTGCCGCCGGAACGGCTGCGCAAAACCGGGTTTCCGTAATCCGGGATTCGATTCCCGAACAGGAACTGGAAGAGTTGATTGTAACGGGGGCTAAAGCGGAACTGCCAATGAATCAAACTGCCAGGCTGGTAACGCTTATCACAGGAGACGATATTGCGCGAGAGCCTGCCGAAAGCGTTTCCGATTTATTGAAAACCATCGCCGGCCTGGACGTCCGCCAGCGGGGACCCAACGGGGTTTTATCGGGCGTTGCAGTGCGCGGCGGCACTTTTGAACAAACGGCCATCCTTCTCAACGGCGCTAATCTTACCAATCCGCAGACCGGCCATTACAATCTCGACCTTCCCGTCAATCTTTCCGACATCGAACGTATTGAAATCATTCAGGGGCCTGCTTCTCTTTTATACGGCGCGGGCGCTTTTTCGGGCGGAATTAACATCGTAACCGGAAACCATGCCGGCACGGGTTTTTCCCTGGAAGCCAAAGGCGGTATGCACAAACTGTTTGAGGTGAATGCGCGGGAAGTTGTGAATGCAGCCCATTCTTCCCACAGCCTTTCTTCGGGATATGCTTCTTCCGAAGGGTATATTCGCAATAGCGACTATCAGATAATCAACGCTTTATGGCAAAGCAACTTTTCCTTAAACAGTCATTCTTCCCTGGATGTTCAGTGGGGACTCAACGACAAAAAATATGGAGCGAATACTTTTTATTCGGCTGCTTATCCCGACCAGTACGATGAGACCCGTTCCCTGTTTGCCGCCGTCAAAGCATCAACGGGAACAAAATTGAAAGTAACGCCGCAACTTTACTGGAACCGGCATTTCGACCATTATCAGCTGGTTAAAAACCAGCCGTCGGGCGAAAACTTTCACCGGACGGATGTGCTGGGTTTCAACCTGAATGTGCGGTACGGGTGGAAAGCGGGAATTACCTGTTTCGGCGGGGAAATCCGCAGGGAAGGCATTGTCAGCAGCAACCTGGGGAAAGACGCGCTTTCCAACCGGAAGCCTTACCTGCTGGCGGATGACCGGACGAATTTTTCCGCTTTTCTCGAACACAGTTTTGCGCTGGAAAAATTCACGCTGAATCTCGGCCTGTTGGCCGGCTGCAACACAGCCTTCATGGATGACGCGGGCTTGTATCCGAGCGTCAATGCGGCTTACCGGTTCGCTCCCGGTTGGAAGGCGTTCGTTTCGTGGACCAATGCTGCCCGGATACCCACTTTTACCGATTTGTATTACAAAGGCAAGACGCACAGGGGAAATTCCGACGTCCGTCCCGAGCAGTCCGTTTCGCTCGAAGCGGGCATAAAATATGTTCACCCGGCCGTCAGCGCTTCGGCTAACGGATTTTATATGAAAGGGATCAATCTGATTGACTGGGTAAAACATCATCCCGATTCGCTGTGGGAATCGCGTAACCTGACCGGGTTGGACAAAGCCGGTTTTGAAACCGGTCTTACTGTGAATATGGCGAAGATTTTCCCGCAAATGTCCGGCACGCGCCTCAGCCTGGGTTACATGTTCATGCACCAGGCGAAGGAAGCGAAGGGTTTGATTTCCAATTACGTAATGGACTACCTGAAGCATAAGTTTACCGCCGGCCTCTCCCACCCTGTTTATAAAAACCTCAGCGCCGGCTGGCAATTCCGCCTGCAGGACAGAGCCGGAAGTTATACGCAATATGAAAACAGCCAAGCGACCGGCGTTGAAACGCCTTACCGGCCTTTTTCCGTTTTGGATGTGAAATTGAACTGGAAAATGAAGCGTGTGAATCTGTTCCTGAATATCAACAATGTATTTGACACATATTATTTTGATTTGGGGAATGTTCCCCAGCCCGGGATTTGGATTCTCTGCGGCGGGCAGTTTCGATAGATTGTGTCCGATACGGGGCGGCAAATAACAGGAGCCTCCTACCTTACTTGGTAGGAGGCTCCTCCCTTACTTAGTAGGCGACGCCTCCCTTACTTAGTAGGAGGCTCCTCCCTTACTTAGTAAGCGTCGCCTCCCTTACTTAGTAGGCGACGCCAATATTCGACAGCCGTCATCGTACAAGCGTCAGCGGCACATCATATACAATGGTGCGGTTCTGTTTGAGTAGCGTGGTATTACCGACATAGCGCGTAACGATTTTGAGTGTGTACGTGCCGTAGCTGAGTTCGGGAACGCGGCAGACAATCCGTTTCGGGTTATTTTCCGTCATGGGATAGTCGAGGGAAATATCCTCTCCCTCGTCATCAACGAAGAATACGCCCACCGTGCTGTCTTTGTCGGGCGCAATCTTGATTTTCTCGCCTGTGATAATAATATCGCCAAGGTAAGAAATCGTGCCGTCGGTTTTGCCGGTAAGCACGTCGGTAACGAGGCCGATATACGCTCCGCTTTCTTTAATGCCCAGCACTTCCACGCCCACTTCTTCAAAGGCGGCGTGAAGTTCCGTCGAGGGCGTCATGTCGGCGGTGATGCGATGCGCGGCGGGGTTAAACTTGTGTTCGGCGCCAAGCCATGTTCCAAGCACACGGGGTGCGATGTGCGATACACCTGTCTGGATACTGTAGCCCTCCTGAATTTTCCTTACGCGCAAGCGGTCGGCGCGGTTCAGGACATCAAGCAGGGTTTCGTACTGGAGTTCGGAGCCTTCATCTTTAATAAGACCGGCAATGTCTGCATTGTGAAGGGTTTTGCCTGTAGTTGATACTACGGCCACGTAGTCGTTTTTAACGTCTTTGGTAAGGAAATTCAGCCTGAGCCATACTTTCCAGAAAAACTTTTTCATTGTTTTCATGCTATTTAAGTATTAAAAAATTACGGAGGCAAATTTACATAATAATTTTCATATAATATGCAAACGGATAAAAATTGCGTGTATTTTAAATCGTCGCATCGCCTGCCAGCGAAGGTACGATATTTTCAACTGCACTACGTCATTGCAAACTGCGAAGCAGTGAAGCAATCCGGACATAAGCCCCGGATTGCTTCGGGCTTCGCCCTCGCAATGACGGCTGCGACAATTTGAAATACACCCTAAAAATTGAGTGCATTTTAAATTGTCACATCGCCTGCCAGCGAAGGTACGATATTTTCAACTGCACTACGTCATTGAGAACTGCGAAGCAGTGAAGCAATCCGAACATAAGCCCTGCGTTGATGCGAGGCGCAGCCTCGCACCAACCGGGGCTTCGCCCTCGCAATGACGGCTGCGACAAAGGCGATAGCCTGAAGCAATCCGGAATAATTTTTATCTGTCTGTGCGCAATTGAAAAATTTCATGTAAATTTGCATACGACATTCGTCAATAAT
>JAITCT010000123.1 GCA_031282925.1 Dysgonamonadaceae bacterium
CAGCAAACAATTTACCTTTTCGGCGTCTCATATCCTGTCTCTTTTAGCGAAAGATCATCCCTGCGCCCGTATGCACGGGCATAATTACGTGATAACCATTCATTTGAAAGCGAAAGACCTGGACGGACACGGTTTCGTAAAAGATTATAATATGCTGAAAATTGTCGAAAAATACATAGAAGAAACTTTTGATCACCGTCACTTGAATGATGTGATACCCAACCATCCTACCTCGGAAAACATTGCTGCATTCATCTATAACCGGTTTAAACCGGAAATTCCCGAACTGTATGCGGTTGAAGTGAGTGAAACACCCAAAACGTCATGTATTTATGAGCCTTAAAGTCAAGGAAATATTTTATTCGTTGCAGGGCGAAGGCGGCCGTCAAGGCAAAGCCTCTGTTTTTATCCGTTTGAGCGGATGCAATTTGAAATGTGATTTCTGCGATACGGATTTTTCAGGAGGAAAAATGTCGGAACTTACTCATATCCTTTCCATTATCAGGAAATTCCCCTGCAAGTGTATTATCTGGACAGGCGGCGAACCGGCTTTACAGTTAACCGGCGAAACGGTTGCATTTTTCAAGCGCGAAGGTTATTTTCAGGCCATTGAGAGTAACGGGCATTATCCCTTGCCGGAGTTGCTGGATTATACGACCGTCAGCCCGAAAGGAAACCCGGATTACGCGCTGAAAATAAACCCGGTCGTTGATGAAGTCCGGTTACCGGTAAAGAAAGGCGATGCGATTCCCGATTTAAAGCGTTTGCCGGAAGCGAAATACTATTTCCTGAGTCCTGTTTTTACGGATGATGCGCTTGCGACCCGGGAAAACATAAACTATTGTGTGGAACAAATCAAACGGTTGGCCGGCTGGCGGCTCAGTTTGCAAATCCATAAATTAATTTCTATTGAATAGATTGGAACGCTTTGAAGTAAATATCTTAGGTTGCGGTTCGGCGCTCCCGACTACCAAACATTTCCTGAGTTCGCAAGTGATTAATTTGCGGAGCAAACTTTATATGATTGATTGCGGGGAAAGTACACAACTCCAGTTTCGCGCAATGAAACTGAATTTTCAAAAACTCAACCATATTTTCATTTCGCATTTGCATGGCGATCATTGTTTCGGGTTGCCGGGACTGGTTTCTACATTGGGGCTTTTGGGAAGAACTGCCGATATCCACATTTACGCCCATGCAGACGCCGAAAAATTGTTTGCGCCTCTGTTCCGGTATTTTTGTAAGGAGATGCCTTACAAAATCCTGTTCCACGCTTTTAATCCCGAAAAAAGCGAATTGATTTTTGAAGACAAAAATGTAAGCGTTACAACTATTCCGTTGAAACACCGAACGCCTGCCGCCGGATTTTTATTTGAAGAAAAACCCCGCAGTCCGCATATTATTCGCGAAATGATTGATTTCTACCATGTTCCCGTAAGCCGGATTCGGGCGATAAAAGAAGGCGCTCCTTTTGTTACCGGCGAAGGCGAAACGATTCCCAGTGCCCGTTTCACCCGTCCTGCCGAACCGCCCGGAAAATATGCGTACTGTTCGGATACGGCTTATTATGAAAAAATTATACCGATTGTTGAAGGCGTAAACGTTTTGTATCACGAAGCGACTTTCAGCAGCGCCGATTTGGCGCGAGCCGAAGCAACTTTTCATTCTTCGGCCGCTCAGGCTGCGTCTGTTGCCAAAGCTGCCAATGCGGGACGTTTGGTTATCGGCCATTTCTCGGCGCGTTATCCCGACGAGCAAATACTTCTCCGGGAAGCCATGGAAATTTTCCCTCATACTCAGTTGGCTTACGAAAAAATGATCCTGAAGGTGTAACTTTTCTTCCTGTCAGCCGTCATTTAAATATTCAGGTATGACAAGGCAGGACAAATTCGGAAACAACATATTACCGGTTATTGATCAATTATTTCGATTAGCATTCAGTATTACAAAAAATAAGGGGGATGCGGAAGATGTTGTTCAGGATGTTCTCTTTAATGTATGGAAAAAGAAAGCCGAATGGGAAAACATCGAAAATATGGAGGCTTACTGTTTCCGGTCAACGAGGAATATGGCGCTGGATAAACTTGCTTTGAAGGAAAACAGTTGGGAAGAAATTCCCGAAAATTATGATTATCCTGCACCCGGCGAAGATATTCACCGGAAAATTGAAGTTGATGAGCAAATGAATTTACTGGAAAAATGGGTGGAAAATTTGCCCGAAAAGCAACAAACCATTTTCCGGTTGCGGGAAGTTGAAGAATTGAGTTACAAAGAAATTGCAATTATTCTGAGTATTTCGGAAGAACAGGTAAAAGTTAATTTATTCCGTCTCAGGCGGAAATTAAAAGAATATTTTGACAGTATTTAAGATGATACAGACAACGATTCGACAGTTATTGGATAAATATTGGAATTGCGAAACTTCTCCGGAGGAAGAACGGTTTTTAACATCTTATTTTTCAGGCGATTCCGTTTCCGAAGAATGGAAGAAATACCAGGTTTTGTTTGCCTGGAAAAAGGCGCAAATATCGGTAAAGGCTGCTCCGGAACTTAAAACGAAATCAGGTTGGCCGGTTGCCGGCCGGTTTTATTCCACTGTTAAAATCGCCGCTTCGGTTTTGTTGATAATGACCGTTGGAATTGGTTTTTACACGCATTACCGGCAAGTGCAGTGGATGGATAAGGTTTTTTCGGAAACGTATTCCGATCCGGCCGACGCCTTGCGCGAGACCAAAGATGCCATTGAAAAAGTTTCTTCCGTACTGAATTTGATGCAGGAACGGCAATCGGACGCCGGGGAAACCAATGCGTTATTAAACGATTCGATAGAATGAAAAATATGTGGAAATATGGTTTGTTGTTGTTTTTCATTCAATGGAGTTTTTCCATGAATGCCCAGGAACTGGTTGCTTCTTTCCTGAATGAATACGGGAAAGACAACCGCCTGGAAGTCGTTACGGTCGGCAAAAAAATGCTCGGCACGATGAGCGGATTATCCTCAGAAGAAGAAGATTTGTCGGAGTTGCAAGCCGCCATAAAAGGCTTGGAAAATATATGTATCGTTACGTCGAAAGACACGGCTTTGAACAGGGAATATTACAATTCATGCCGGCAACTGTTGAATGATACGGGATTTAACGTTATTTTTTCAGGTAATGAAGAGGATGCGGATGAACTGTTTGTGGTGGGGACAAAAGAATCGAACGGCGCTGTAAAGGAACTGGCCTTGCTGTTCCTGGACAAGAACGGACGGTTTAACCTGATACAGATGACGGGTGTGATTGACTTTGATACTTTGATCAAATATTCCGAAAATTTGAAAGGCTTAAATAATATCCAGAAACAATAAAACTAACTTTTTTTTTGATTAAAACGATGAAAAAAGCGGTAAGACGTGAGTCCTGCCGCTTTTTTTTATGAAATCCGGCTGTGGATAAAATAAACCGCAGGATAAATTTTCAACATCTTTATCAGGGTATAAATTTTATTCGTACTTTTGCCCGAAATTTTCAAATAACATACCGCACACAGCATATAAAATCGTAAAACATGGAAATATTCATTGTTAAAAGAGACGGCAAACAGGAATCTTTTTCCGTCGAGAAAATCAGAAACGCCATTGCAAAAGCCTTCCTGTCGGTAGGCAGTTTCGCCACGCAGGACGTGATTACAAACATTTTGAGCCGCATCAGCATCAGCAACGGGAGTACGGTCGAAGATATTCAAAATCAGGTGGAAGTCGCCCTGATGTCGGAACGCTACTATGCCGTTGCCAAATCATACATGCTTTACCGGCAAAAGCATCTGGAAGACCGCGAGGTACGCGACAAACTCAAGTTCCTGATGGATTATTGCAACGCTTCCAATGCGGCAACAGGCAGCAAGTTTGACGCCAACGCCAATGTGGAAAACAAAAATATGGCGACGCTTATCGGCGAATTGCCCAAATCCAATTTCATCCGCCTCAACCGGCGGATGCTCACCGACCGGTTGAAAGAAATGTACGGCAAGGAAATTGCAGACCGCTATATTGATTTGCTGAACGGTCATTACATCTACAAAAACGACGAAACAAGTCTTGCCAATTATTGCGCCAGCATTACGATGTATCCCTGGCTGACAGGCGGTACCGCTTCCGTTGGCGGCAATTCCAAAGCGCCCACCAACCTGAAATCGTTCTGCGGCGGATTTATCAACATGGTTTTCATCGTTTCCAGCATGTTGAGCGGCGCCTGCGCCACGCCGGAGTTCCTGATGTATATGAATTATTTCATCGGCATGGAGTATGGGCGGGATTATTATTTACAAACGGATCAAGTGGTAGATTTATCGAAAAGGCGACGCACGCTGGACAAGGTTATCACCGACTACTTCGAGCAAATCGTTTACTCCATTAACCAGCCTACCGGCGCCCGGAACTTCCAGGCGGTGTTTTGGAATATATCCTACTATGACCGGTATTATTTCGAAAGTTTGTTCGGCGAGTTTGTGTTTCCCGACGGCAGCCGTCCCGATTGGAACTCGCTAAGCTGGCTGCAGAAGCGTTTTATGAAATGGTTCAACAGAGAGCGTACCCGTTCCGTGCTGACTTTTCCGGTCGAAACCATGGCCTTGCTGACCGGAAACGGCGATGTAAAAGATACGGAATACGGCGATTTCACAGCGGAAATGTATGCCGAAGGACATTCGTTTTTTACCTACATGAGCGACAATGCCGATTCGCTGAGCAGTTGCTGCCGCCTGCGCAATGAGATTCAGGACAACGGATTCAGTTACACGTTGGGGGCGGGCGGAGTGTCCACCGGATCGAAAAGCGTACTCACCATCAACCTGAACCGCTGTATTCAACATGCCGCACGCGAAGGGACTCACTATCAGTTTTTTCTCCATGACGTCATTGATTTGACGCATAAAGTGCAGTTGGCTTATAACGAAAACCTGAAATACATGTACGAAAAAGGCATGTTGCCCCTCTTTACGGCAGGTTATATCAACATGAGCCGGCAATACCTCACCATCGGCGTGAACGGCCTGGTGGAAGCCGCCGAATTTCTGGGCATCGAAATTACCGACAATCCCAAGTATGCCGAATTTGTGCAGCAAATACTCGGGCTTGTCGAAACTTGCAACAAACGTTACCGGACAAAGGAAGTCATGTTCAACTGCGAAATGATTCCCGCCGAAAACGCAGGCGTGAAACATGCCCGGTGGGACAAGCGCGACGGTTATCAGGTGAACCGCGATTGCTACAACAGTTATTTTTACATCGTAGAGGACAGCTCGTTGAATATTGTGGACAAATTCCGCCTGCATGGTCGAAAGTATATTGAACACCTGACCGGCGGTTCCGCCCTGCATCTCAATCTGGAAGAACATTTGAGCCGCGAACAGTACCGGCAACTCTTGCGCGTGGCAACACAGGAAGGCTGTAATTATTTTACGTTCAATGTTCCGAATACGGTTTGCAACGACTGCGGATATATTGACAAGCGGAATCTGAAAACCTGCCCCAAATGCCAAAGCGAAAACCTGGATTATCTGACGCGCGTTATCGGATACATGAAGCGTATCAGTAATTTTTCACAGGCAAGGCAGGAGGAGGCAGCCCTGCGGCACTATAATTCAATTACGAATTAAAATGATTTGAACTATACTTTGCACGGCATAATTTTGTACATTCGATTTTATCAACAATGGAATATTATTTAAACACGAAGACACGAAAGCACAAAGACGCGAAGAAACTGTTCATACACGGTTTTTGCATCTTCGTGTCTTTGTGCCTTCGTGCCTTTGTGTTTACAAAAAAACCGTTTGCCAAATAATACTGTAAATGTGAGATTCGTCAATTGGAAATTTGCATGTCGCGTCATTGGATTAACGCTCCTGCTGGAATCGGGGTTCATGTTCTTCACGGCAGGCCTGTCCTTTTACCTGAAAGAAAAGGCTGAAATTTTTGCTTTTTCGGGAATCATCACGCTATCGGCGGGATTAGCGCTATACTTCCTTTCGGGCTTCCGGACCAAATTTAAAATCGTTGAAAAAAAAGAAAGCTGTTTCAGTGTAACTTTCGCGTGGATAGCGTTTGCCGTTTTCGGAGCATTGCCTTTCTTTTTAAGCGGACAAACGGCTTCATTTACCGACGCCGTTTTCGAATCAACTTCGGGCATAACGACCACAGGGGCCTCCATACTCAAAAACGTCGAATCCCTGCCAAAAGGCATTTTGTTCTGGCGCAGTTTGATACAATGGTTGGGCGGTCTTGGGATAATCGTGTTTTCGCTGGCGCTTTTTCCTTTGATGGGGGGAGGCGCCGCTCATCTGTTCGACTCGGAAACGACGGGACTTACTCACGACAAATTCCGTCCGCGCGTCAATGAAATGGCTGTAAGGCTTTGGCTGATTTACGTATCTCTCACCGGCGTGATGATTATCCTTTTGATAGCAGGCGGGATGAGCGTTTTCGATGCGGTTTGCCATGCTTTTTCCACCATTTCGACTGGCGGATTTTCGACCAAAGGAACCAATATTGCTTATTGGAATTCTATTTATATAGAAACCGTTACCTGTATTTTCATGCTGACTGGCGCCACCAATTTCGCTCTGCTTTATTTTTTATTTAAGGGAAAATTCAAAAAGTTTTTTTGCGATGAAGAATTGCGGTGGTTTGCGGCAATCATTTTGGCAATGGGTTCTTTTATAGCGGTTTGTTTGCAGTGGGGCAGGGAATGGAATCATATAGCCGATTCGTTTCGTATTGCTTTTTTCAGGGTCATTTCCGTCATTACCGGCACCGGGTTTTCGACGGGCGATTTTGTTCAATGGAGTCCGGCCTATTGGATTCCGTTTATGTTCCTGATGTTTGTATGCGGGTGCGCCGGCTCAACCAGCGGCGGGATGAAAATCATCCGCGTAGTTGTCCTGATAAAAAACACATTCTACGAATTTAAGCGCTTAACGCATCCGCGCGCTGTGATTCCGGTTCGCATCAACGGGGAAGCCTTATCTTTCGAGACGGTTCAGCGTTTGCTGGCATTCGGCTTCCTTTATATTTTGATTATTTTTGCCAGCTGGGGCATACTGGTTTTTTCGGGGATGCCTTTTATGGAAGCTTTAGTTGCGGCTTTGTCATCGCTTGGTAACACGGGGCTTGGCTTTGCGGAAACCGGACCTTCCGGCGGTTTTGCCGATATACCGGCATTTGCCGAGTGGTATATGGCTTTTCTGATGGTTGTGGGACGGGTGGAGATTTTTACGGCGCTGATTCTGTTTATACCTGCTTTTTGGAAAAATTAACCTTACCGGACGGCAAATTTTTTCACTACCCCGTCCAGTTTGAAAATATAAATGGCTTGCGGAAGGTTCAGTTCATAATCCCCGTCGGACGTTTTTATGTCTATTTGGCGGACTTTATTACCGAGTATGGTAAATATTTCGACTTGTTGGCCTACCGGAGCGTTCTTTAATGTTAATTTATTGTTAACCAATACCATTTCCGGCACAACAAGTTCTTCCGCAACCGCAGGCTGTTTCTTATTGTGTTTGTCTTGAGCGAAAGTAACAGTCCCAAAACAACAGGAAAAAAAGAATATAATGGTAAATACAATGGGTTTCATAAATACGCAACGGAATTATTTGGTTGCAAAAGTAATACTTTTTGTTTAATTTACAATTTGTTTTATTCTTCGGGAGTGCATTTCAAATTGTCGCAGTGCGGTT
>JAITCT010000130.1 GCA_031282925.1 Dysgonamonadaceae bacterium
GAATCCGCATACCACACTTGAAACGCTTATTCCTGATTTCAAGGGGAATACGGATTATTTAAATATTGTCGTCGAGACTCGTCCCGAAATGATTTCCCACAACATGGAAACCGTCAAACGGTTGACTCCCAAGGTACGAAGCGTTGCCAAGTATGAGCAAAGCCTGGCGGTTTTGCAACAGATATCAAATGCGCAAGTCGCAACTAAATCCGGTTTGATGGTAGGTCTGGGCGAAACGGAAAATGAAATTTACGAATTGATGGACGATTTGCTAAGTGTGGGATGCAAACTTTTGTCGATCGGACAATATCTGCAACCGTCCAAAAAGCACATTCCGGTTAAAAATTACGTGCATCCCGAAGTTTTTATTAAATACAGGGAGCTTGCCTGTAAGAAAGGATTCAAGCATGTGGAAAGCGGGCCTTTAGTCCGCTCGTCCTACCGTTCGGAGAATTTTTTTGGTGGATGGGTGAACAGTGAAGCGGTGAACAGTGAATAATGAAGCCCCCTTCACCGTTCACCGCTTCACCCCTTAATACGCATCGTTATGCACCGTCTTCACGGCACGCCCCGAAGGGTCGATCATCTTTTTAAAAGCCTCGTCCCATTCCAAAGCAACCGGCGTACTGCAAGCTACTGACGGAACGGAAGGCACTGTTTTTGCAGCTGAGTCGGAAGGAAACAGCTCTTCAAAAATGGTACGGTAATGATATTCTTCTTTCGACATCGGCGGATTGACGGGAAAACGCCCGGCTGCACCGGCAAATTCGTCGTCTGAGACCGACGACGAAGCCATTTCCCGCAAAGTGTCAATCCAGTTATACCCTACGCCGTCGGAAAATTGCTCTTTTTGCCGCCAGGCAACGCTTTCCGGCAAAAAATCTTCAAAGGCTTTCCGGAGAATCCATTTTTCCATCCGCCCTTTCAACCCGCTGAGTTTATCTTCGGGATTCAGGCGCATGGCTACGTCCATAAATTCCTTGTCCAGGAAAGGCACCCGGCCTTCTACACCCCAGGCAGCCAGCGACTTATTGGCGCGTAAACAGTCATACAGATGTAATTTGTCTAATTTGCGAACGGTTTCCTCATGCAAAGCCTTCGCATTGGGCGCTTTGTGGAAATAAAGATAACCTCCGAATATTTCATCCGCGCCTTCGCCCGAAAGCACCATTTTGATACCCATCGAACGGATAACCCTTGCCAGGAGGTACATAGGCGTTGAAGCCCGCACGGTGGTTACATCGTATGTTTCGATATGGTAAATCACATCGCGAATGGCGTCCAAACCTTCCTGAATTGTGAAATGCACTTCATGGTGAACGGTTCCGATATAATCGGCCACTTTTTGCGCAGCCGCCAAATCGGGCGATCCTTCCAAACCTACGGCAAAAGAGTGTAACTGCGGCCACCAGGCGCGTTGCCGTCCGTCGGATTCCACGCGGTTGGCGGCATACTTTTTCGCCACCGCCGAAACAATCGACGAATCCAGCCCGCCGGAAAGCAGCACACCGTAAGGAACGTCGGTCATCAGTTGCCGTTTGACGGCCGATTCCAGGGCTTCCCGCAATTCCTGAATACCGGATTCATTCTCTTTTACATTATCATAATCCATCCAGTTTCTCCTGTACCAGCGGGTTAATTTGCCTCCATCTTTGCTGTACAAATAATGTCCCGGAGGGAAAACCTCAACCTTTTCGCAGTAAGGCTCCAAAGATTTCAGTTCGGAAGCCACATAAAAAGCGCCGGCGCTGTCCCGTCCCATATACAGCGGAACAATCCCGATATGGTCTCTTGCAATGAAATACGTATTATCCCGCGAATCATACAGGGCAAAGGCAAAGATGCCGTTCAGGTCTTCCAGAAAATCCACGCCTTTTTCCATGTACAGGGAAAGGATGACTTCGCAATCGGATTTGGTTTTGAACTGATACATTCCCGCCTGACGCTCCCTGATGTCCGCATGGTTATATATTTCGCCGTTAACAGTCAGCACAATGTCGTTACCGGGTGAATACAAAGGCTGCTGTCCCGACTGCGGATCAACGATAGCCAAACGTTCGTGCGCCAAAATGGCTTTATCCGAACAATATATACCCGACCAGTCCGGCCCCCGGTGACGAATTTTCTTGGCCATTGCCAATGCTCTCGGGCGCATTTTCTCAACACTGTCTTTTAAATCGAATATGCCTGCTATTCCACACATAACTTAATTATTTATTACGAAATAAAAACTTTCTGCGCTGTTTTTCCGCAAAAGTGGAGCAAAGATACGACAAAAAAATGAAACGGGAAAAATTTTTACGTACCTTTGAACTTTCAAAATAAATTATTGACAGATGCAACACATTGTATTTTTGACGGGAGCAGGCATGAGCGCCGAAAGCGGCATAAGCACTTTCCGCGATTCCGGCGGATTATGGGAAAACTACGACGTGATGAAAGTCGCGAGTATCGAAGGCTGGTATGAAAATCCCGACCTGATGTTGACGTTTTACAACGAAAGGCGCGCACAACTGGATAAAGTCGAGCCGAATGAAGGACATCAAATCATTGCCGCGCTGGAAAAAGATTTCAAAGTATCGGTCATCACGCAAAACGTGGACAATCTGCACGAAAGGGCAGGCAGTACGGAAGTCGTTCATTTGCACGGCGAGCTGACAAAAGCCTGCAACGAAAGCAAAACAAAAGTGTATGACATCGGCCTCAAACCCATTCGTCCGGGCGACAAAGCCGAAGACGGTTCCCGGCTCAGGCCGTTCATCGTCTGGTTCGGAGAAGCCGTACCGATGATTGAAAAAGCCGCCGCGCTTGTTTCGAAAGCCGACATTGTTGTCATCATCGGAACTTCCATGCAGGTTTATCCTGCTGCCGGACTGATACATTACGCGCGAAGAGGCGTACCTGTTTATCTGATTGATCCGGCGGAAGAGGTGAACGCTCCCTCCGGCGTGATTATTATCCGGGACAAAGCAAGTGCGGGGATGGCTCGATTGAAAGAAGAGTTCTTAAAATCCGAAGCGGGGCGGGGGAGCGCCTCCTCATTAAAATAAGGAGCAAAACAGGCTGCGAATAAAAGGGAGGTGCATTGACAATGATGTTGTTGCAAGGATAAAAAAGGTTTATTGACTGTTTTTTTATTTTACAAATAAAAAAGTTGCCATGAGCAGGGCAAACGCCAAATAAGTTTTTGGGGACTTGCCATGAGCAAGGCAAACGCCAAAAAACTTTTTTGAGACTTGCCATGAGCAAGGCAAACGCCAAAAAACTTTTTTGGGACTTGCCATGAGCAAGGCAAACGCCAAAAAACTTTTTTGAGACTTGCCATGAGCAAGGCAAATGCCAAAAAAGTTTTTTGAGACTTGCCGGAAGCAAGGCAAACGCCAAAAAAGTTTTTTGGGACTTGCCGGAAGCAAGGCAAACGCCAAAAAAGTTTTTTGAGACTTGCCGGAAGCAAGGCAAACGCCGAAAATTTTTTTTGAGACTTGCCATGAGCAAGGCAAACATCCCCCGCAGTGTGCGGCTGTTGTTTTGTATGGAAAAAATTCCGTTCATTATTTATTAATACTTGATATATTTTTGTGCCGGCAAAAATAATAATTTTTAGAATTATCCAAAAGATTTCTCTGTTAAATTTACGTTAAATTTTTTAATGATGCTGTTGTTTTGGCGGAATGCAACGCGCGGTTAAATTTTTTTTTGCGGCGCTGTTTTTTTTCAGGCATATACGTTGATGAACATGGAATCGGCATCTCGCAAGATGTACAGTTCGGTAGAAAATGAATATATCCGTCCCCAGCCGGCATCTCGTAGAGATGCAACATGCTTTTGACATGCCCTCGGTTGGTGCGGAATCAATCATTTCTACCGGGCTTTAATCCTTGGCGGGATTGATTGCAATAAAAAAAACAGCGCCTCAAAAAAAGAATTAACCAAAATATGGCAATATAATTTCAATCCGGCAGGTCAAACTCTTCCTCCGTTGAGAATTGCGGGGTTAACTCCGCCTCTTCCGCCATTTTCTGTTCATCGGCTATCCGCTGTTCTTCCAATTCTTCGCTGATTTCTTCTTCCCGCTGTATGCCCCGTTCGTTTTCATAACGGCTGACGCTCAATATAATTCCG
>JAITCT010000232.1 GCA_031282925.1 Dysgonamonadaceae bacterium
TATGAGTCAAAATGGAAAGTTGCTTAAATTAAAAGATATGGGCTTCCCTGAAAATTGGATGTTTCTCGGTGTATGGAAAGAAAAATAATTTAAATCCACTGTATTTTAGCCGTTTGAATGAACAGGGGGGAAAATATTCCCAGGTCAAACGCATCTAATTTTGACAAATTTTAAATAGATATTCCTTAAAAAGCCAAATTTACGCGGATGAAAATAAAACAGTTGTAAATTTTGCGGGAAAAAGAGTCGAAAATAATTTGCAAAATTTTTTCTTTCAGTTTTTCCATCTGCCTTTTTAAGTTCCATGCAGTTGCTGCCATAAAAGCGTTGATTTGTACGCCAGTTTCGGCAATATTCTTGCAAGTCTACACTACCGCTTATGGCAATATGTTTATTGCATACATGCGATGTCAAATATGCTTGTTTGCGTCTGCCACGTAGTTTAACAATACTTCATGTCTATCATTTAATGTAAAAAAGTCATTTTAAACAGATTCCAAGTATTCCGAGAACAACGTTTAATAGAATGATAATTGCAGGAGCCACTCCTTTATAAGATTGAACAATCTTCCAACAACCCCATTCAAGCAATTTTAATAAGGTATGAAGCATCCAAATTATACATGTCAGAAACAAAACAATAAGTAGAGTAACAAGTATTCCTAAACCATTAATTGAAACGGGAGCAATACAAATTACAGAATAAATAAATATTGGCAACTTTTCTTCAAGGATGAACTTATCAATTAAATAAAACGAGACACAATAAAATACAAACACAAATACTATTATGATAAAAAAACTTTTTAATACTATAAGAGAACGACATATAAATGTCTTTAAAGAAATAGTTACAAGGTCTTTTCCTTCCAAATATTCAAGCGAACTTTTATGCGTGCTTCGCATCCTTAAAGCAAGAGTAATTGAAAGCCCTAATGCACAGAGGCATAAAAGTGCGTTCATGTTGATTGCAGTTAAAACAACATTTAGAAAATGGTCATGAAAGATAGAAGTTAGTATCAACAGAGAAAACAACCCAATAAGTTTTAACATCCATGAATTCAAGTGTTCGGAATACCATCGAAAAAAGTTTGAGAATGAAAGTTTTAGAGTTAGAGTCTCAAATCTATCTTGAAACCATTTAATTTTCAAGCGCGCTAGTTAAATCTATGCCCTTTCAGTGCAAGACTTTAGTTTTTATAAATCTCTTCTTACCTTTGCGAAAAAAAGCACATGGAAAACAGACACGGATCCCACAGCGTCTATAGTTTACAAGTACACCTTGTATGGATAACCAAATATCGTTATCAAGTATTGCAAGGCGAGATACAGCATCGCTGTAGAGAGATTATACGGCAAAGTTGTAATTCGTTGGATATTCAAATAATCAAAGACGTAGCAAGCAAAGATCATATACATTTGCATATCAGTTATTCACCCCGGCTGAATATTAAGAGAAACAGTAAAACGCTTAAAGGGTCGAAGTTCCCGTTTGTTGATGCAGGAATATCCGGAGCTTCATCGCCGCTATTGAGGCAGTCATTTTTGAAGAATTGGTTATGGCAGTTGGAGTGTAGGTACTATCACGGAAGAAATACTGTCCAACTACCTGAATCACCACAAAGAACAGCCCAATGGCGATGAGAATTTCATTCCGGAATAATTTCAAAGAACTTTAGTTTTACTTTTCCAATCGGCTTTAGCCGAAACTGGCGAATTTTATTCGCAATTCCAACCTATGAATTTCTAATCCATAGTATTTGAGTTAATTACCAGCTGTCAATTATCCGGTTGCATTTTTCGGCAGCCGGAACAGTTATTAAAGCGGCGCAACAGGATATTTAATGAAATATTAAGCCTGTTTTTCAAAAGGAAGGAAATTTGTTTGTATATTTGTATCCGTTTTAAAACGTCATAGCTTTTCATTCAAAGATGTATTTACTGCCGGGATATTATTTACACAATCGTAAATACCAGCTTCTCAATGTGTTGGGAGAAGGCGGGTTTTCACTGACCTATCGCGGTATGTGGAAAACGGAGGTGCAAGGTGTACTTGGCAAACTGTCCGCCGGCATTCCGGTTTGCATCAAGGAATTTTTTTTCAAAGATTATTGCCGGCGCAATCCGCAAACCTTTTTTGTGGAAACCAACAGCGAAAATGCTAAGGAAATTTTCAATAAAAACAAGGAAAAAGTGATACGGGAAGCCCGTATTTTATCGGAAATTCATCATCCCAACGTGGTGAACGTACTGGAAGTGTTCAAACAAAACAACACGGTGTATATCGTTATGGAATTTATCGCTGGCCACTCCCTCAGGCAGGAAGTGGAACTGAACGGCGTTTTTACGGAAGAAAAACTGCGTCCGGTTATTTACCAAATTGGACAGGCACTCGAATATATCCATGAAAAAAATATCCTCCACCTGGATATTAAACCCAGCAACATACTGATAACTAAAAACGGCAGTCCCAAACTGATTGACTTCGGAATCAGCAAAAGATACAATTTGCTGAACGACCGGGAAACAAGCGCCACCTTCCAGGCCGCATCGAAAGGATACGCCTCTATCGAACAGTACGACAGCGAAGCCATGCATGTTTTTTCGCCCCGTCCCGACATTTACTCGCTGGGCGCAACGATGTACTTTCTGCTCACAGGGCAAATACCCACAGAATCAATCCTCCGGTCGGCCAAAGGCCTGCAAAATCCGAGAGAATTAAATCCCGCCATTTCCGAAAATACGGAAAAAGTGATTCTCAAAGCCATGGAACCACACGCTTCCGACCGGTATGCAACCGTGATGAACATGTTGCTTGACTGGGGTTTTGACCCCGGAAAAGACAAAATCGACCTCTCGGCCGCACCCGTCGATGAAATGAATCCGGAATTAATGAAGAAAATAAACGAGCCGATTTACGACGCCGACGCCGGTGATGAAACCCTGGTCAATTTACAGGCCGGCGAAGAACGGAAGAAAGAGAGAAAAAGACGGCTGGCTGCTCTGGTTGCTGCTGTTCTCGGTGCGGCAATCATCCTTTATATTTTCGGAACCAACAGGATTGACAATCCCCCGGCAGCCGAGCCTGTTGCAGAAACGGAACAGCCTGCCCCGCAGGTCTCCCCCGTCCGGCCGATCGCGGAACCTGCACCGCCGGAGGCCGAAGAAACGCCGGAAGCGACGCATGAGGAAACGCCGCCCGCAGACCCCGGAAAAGAAAAATACGACCGGGCACTCGACAATGCCATCGAAGCCTTCAACGCCCAGGATTATGAAAAGGCGGCAAAATTCATTGCCGAAGCGGAAGCGAAAATGGTTACGGGCGACACAAAAAAATATAAACAACTCTGCAGGAGCGAACTTGAAAAGATTGAAATACAAAAAAGAAAAAATCTCTATGATTTCTTTGTGGAATTTGGTAACTTTGC
>JAITCT010000040.1 GCA_031282925.1 Dysgonamonadaceae bacterium
CTTTGGAATGCCTGTGTCTCTTTCATCCCCTTTAGATGCTGCTGTTAATCTGATTTGCAGGTGTTTCCATCGGATTTGATCCTGCGACTTGAAGGGGATTTATAGAGGAAAGATAATAAGATTTTTAAACCACGAGCAAAATAGAAGAAAATTTATTAAATTATGCGCAGGACAGTTTTGGACTTGCTGTCTATGTCCAAAACCTTTGCCGTTTTAATATCGTAAATTATGCAGAAATTCAAGCTGGCGCCAAATGAAATTTCTGCTTGTGAAGCGGGTGAAGCGGCGAAATGATAGTTGTATTTACCAATGAGTTGAAATTTTGAATCAACCGAGAAGTTTCTTCTTCTCTATCCGTAAAGTTCTTGTATTTCAAATTGTCGCACTGCCGAATGTGATTATAACCTCATTTCCACCTTATTTTAAATAACAAAACAACCTCAGTAGTAGGGATGGATTATGATAATATTTCCCTGACCTTATTACCTTATTTAACCCCCGGTTGGTGTGAGGCAGAACAAAAAAGAACCGGAATGTATTCCGGTTCTTTCCGCATAATTTTTTTGACAGTTTTTTTGATTGTTTGCGTTAAGCTTTTGATCTCGTTTTTTTCTTTATGGTGTTTTGCGGTGCAAAGGTAGTGTTTTTTTTATATATTCGGATATTCCTGTTTGTAAACTTTCAATTTACGAATTACGGGGGAAAAGCCGCAATTTCGTTTTTGCCGGCAATATTCTCTTGATGATCCAGGGTATGGTTTTGTGCACTGGCAAACGACTTTTTTTATAAACACAAAGAATAAGATAAGTGAGGGAATAAGGAGCGGGAAATATTATCATAATCCATCCCTACTGAGGTTGTTTTGTTATTTAAATAAGGTGGAAATGAGGTTATAATCACATTCGGCAGAGCCAATGACGGACTTCACAACAATGGGGATTCCCCCGCCTGCACGAGAAACAACGTTCGGCGGAGCCAATGACAGGGTGCGACAATTTGAAATACACCCTCATTTAGCATAAATTTTTTTATCGAAGATTTTTTTCCTATCTTTGCGGCGTTTTAAAAAATAGAAGCATTGGGAAAGTTTGATTTATATAAAGTTGATTTAAAAGGAATGCAAGAAGATGTTCAACACTGCGAATACCTGCTTGACAATCCTTTTTTTATTAATATTAATGACGGAGAAGAACTCCGGAGAGGACGGGTCAATGTTCGGCTGACGGTAACCAGACACATGGATTTTTTCGACTTTGCATTTGTGCTGTCGGGAATTGCGGTTGTTTCGTGCGACAGGTGTCTGGACGACATGGATTTTCCTGTTGAAACGACTGCGCATTTAATCGTCAAATTCGGCAAAGACTACTCCGAAGAAAGCGACGAGATTGTTGTTATCCCCGAATCGGAGGGAGTCATCAATTTGGCATGGTTCCTGTATGAATTTGTTGTGCTGACCATTCCGATTAAGCACACACATGCTCCGGGAAAGTGCAACAAGCAAATGACTTCACAACTGAAAAAGCATTTGACTGAACCGAAAGAAGACGGCGATATGTTTGACGCGGACACAGACGACATGGCCATCCCTGACGATAGAGATATTGATCCGCGCTGGGACGCATTAAAAGAATTCAAAGAAATTGAATAATTTAACATTTAAAAACTGAAATAAAATGGCACATCCTAAACGAAGAATCGGTAAAACCAGAAGAAACAAAAGAAGATCGCATGATCATGCGGTGATTCCACAGTTAGCTATCGACCCGACAACGGGCGAATATCACTTGTACCACAGAGCGCATTGGTACGAGGGAAAATTGTATTATAAAGGAAAGGTTATCATTGACAAAACGAAAGTTTAAGTCATACAAGGAATTAAAAACTAAGAACACAACAGTTCTTGGTTTTTAATTTTTAGCGTTATGTCTATTGTGATTTGTCGTTGCGTCATTGCAAACCCGCAATGACGACTGTATAAAATTAACTTAATTCTTGGTTTTTATTTTATGAGCAAAACTCATGCAGTAATAACAGCTATTGGCGGCTATATTCCCGAATATGTCCTGACAAATGAAGAAATTTCCACTTATGTGGATACTTCCGACGAATGGATTCTCCAAAGGATAGGTATCAGGGAACGGCGTATCCTGAAACCGGAGGAAGGGATCGGGGTAACCTATCTGGCTGAAAAAGCAATTGAAAATTTGAGAAGTAAAAAAGACTTTGACCCTTTGGAAATAGAAGCGGTTATCTTTGCCACCACCACTCCCGATTATATTCTTCCCAATGCCGCATCGCTGATTGCTTCCCGGACGGGAATGACCGGCGCATTCGGCTTTGATTTGGGCGCCGCCTGCAGCGGATACCTGTTTGCTTTGGAAGTTGCACAGGCGTTTATTGCTTCCGGGAAATATAAAAAAGTGATGGTCTTCGCCGGGGATGTTTTGTCGGCAGTTACCGACACGATGGATAGGACTACCTGTCCGATTTTTTCGGACGCCTGCGGCGTTGCCCTGCTGGAAGCGACTGAGGAAGAGGAAGGAATCGTCGATTCCATCATGCACATGAACGGCAACAGTCTGGAACACCTGCACATGTATGGCGGGGGATCGGTTCATCCGGCAAGTCACGAATCGGTTGATCAGCGCCTGCATTTTATCCACCAGAACGGGAAAGTGGTTTTCAAACGCGCCGTAACCTCTATGGCTGACGTTTGCAAAGAAATCATGCAAAGAAACAACTTGTCGAATGACGATGTCCGGTGGGTAGTTCCCCATCAGGCTAACCTTCGGATTATTGAAGCCGTAGCTAACCGTTTGGAAATCCCGCTTGACAAAGTCATGGTCAATATTGATAAATACGGCAATTCGAGCGCCGGAACTATTCCGCTCTGTTTATGGGACTGGGAAAAGCACATGCGCAAGGGCGACAAAGTGATTCTTACTGCTTTCGGGGCCGGTTATACCTGGGGCGCCGTATATCTGACCTGGGGATATAATGCATAAATCGGGATTTGTCAATATCGTAGGGAATCCGAATGTCGGGAAATCAACCCTGATGAATCTGCTGGTGGGCGAACGCGTTTCCATCATCACGTCCAAAGCGCAGACTACCCGCCACCGGATTATGGGCATTGTCAATACCGACGGGATGCAAATCGTTTATTCCGATACGCCGGGCATCTTACGTCCGAACTATAAATTGCAGGAGAGCATGTTAAATTTCTCCCGGTCGGCTTTGGCCGACGCCGATGTGTTGGTGTACGTAACCGATACGGTGGAAAAAACAGGCAAAAATGATTTTTTTCTGGAAAAAGTAAAAAAAACAACCTCGCCGGTCTTGTTAGCTATCAATAAAATTGATTTGACACATCAAAAAGAACTTGAAAAAAACGTTGCGGAATGGCAGACGCTTTTGCCGCAGGCGGAAATTATTCCTGTTTCGGCAACCCATCGGTTCAATATTGATTATCTCAAAAAGCGGATTGAGGCTCTGATTCCCGATTCGCCGCCCTATTTTGAAAAAGATGCACTGACAGACAGGCCGGCAAGGTTTTTTGTTACGGAAATCATCCGCGAGAAAATTTTGTTATACTATCAGAAAGAAATTCCCTATTCGGTCGAAGTCGTTGTGGAACAGTTTAAGGAAAGTCCCGATTTGATTCATATCAAATCGCTGGTTATCGTAGAACGGGAATCACAAAAAGGCATTATCATCGGCGACCGGGGAAAAGCCCTGAAAAAAGTCGGCTCAATGGCGCGCAAAGACCTTGAACGGTTTTTTGACAGGAAAATTTTCCTTGAAATGTTTGTCCGTGTAGAGAAAGACTGGAGGAATCGCGACAGTATATTGCAGAAATTCGGATACATTTAATCAGTTACGGGTTACAGCAGGCATGTAATTCGCAATTCACAATTCGTAATTCATAAAAATGAGTAATATCGTAGCCATAGTAGGTCGCCCGAATGTAGGAAAATCGACCTTGTTTAATCGCTTGACACAAACGCGGCAAGCTATCGTAAATGAAGAAGCCGGCACTACGCGCGATCGCCAGTACGGCAAAGCGGAGTGGACAGGCAAAGAATTTTCCGTCATTGACACCGGCGGTTGGGTGCTTCACTCGGAAGACGTTTTCGAGGAAGAAATCAATAAACAGGTGCAAATCGCTGTCGAAGAAGCAAACGTGATACTGTTTCTGGTGGACGTCTTAACCGGAATTACCGATTGGGACGAACAAATTGCCGATATGCTCCGCCGCAGTAAAAAACCGGTTATCCTGGTTTCCAACAAAGCCGACACTTTCGACCTGTATTCGCAATCGGCGGAATTTTATGCTTTGGGCTTGGGCGAACCTTATTCTGTTTCGGCCGTCAATGGTTCGGGAACCGGTGAGTTGTTGGATTTTTTGGTTTCCAGGTTCGACAATAAAGAAGAAAAAACCGAAGATGATATTCCTAAAATAGCGGTTACAGGCCGTCCCAATGCCGGTAAATCATCTTTAATCAATGCATTCATCGGCGAGGAGCGGAATATTGTAACCGATATTGCCGGCACTACCCGCGATTCTATCTACACTTTATACGACAAATTCGGGTTGAAATTTTACCTGGTTGATACGGCAGGCATCCGTAAAAAAGGAAAGGTCAGTGAAGATTTGGAATATTATTCGGTTATTCGGGCAATCAGGGCTATCGAAAACGCCGACGTCTGTATCCTGATGCTTGATGCTACGCGGGGTATCGAATCGCAGGATATGAATATCTTTTCACTGATTCAAAAGAATGGGAAAGGTTTGGTAATCGTTGTAAACAAGTGGGATTTGGTGGAAAACAAAGACCAAAAAGTAATCACAACTTTTGAAAATGCCATTCGCGAACGAACGGCTCCTTTTACCGACGTGCCGGTTATTTTCGCGTCCGCACTCACCAAACAGCGGATTTTCAAGATATTGGAAACCGCGAATATGGTTTACCAAACAAGGCATACAAAAATTCCTACCCACAAACTGAACGAAATTTTACTTCCGATTATAGAAAAAACACCTCCGCCAGTGTGCAAGGGGAAAGTAGTTAAAATCAAATATATTACGCAATTACCCAAAACGGCTGTTCCGAGTTTTGTTTTTTTCTGCAATTTGCCGCAATGGGTAAAAGAGCCTTACAAACGTTTTCTTGAAAACCAGATCCGGAAGCACTGGGTGATGACGGGAACGCCGCTTAATGTTTTTATGCGGGAAAAATAACAGTTGTCCATTCCCGGCTAACCAATTCCTCCCTGTTCCAACAGGGAGCTTTCCCCTCGCAATTGTAAAAGGTCAAATTATTCGTTACATGTTTAATGTTTAGGCAGAACCTTGTTGCAACAAAGGAAAGTAACGCTTTATATTTGAAAAGTAACGCTTTATATTTGAAATATTTATCCCTGCGGTGAAAATTGAGAACGGAGCATCAGCGCAGCAATCCGGAGCAATTTACGAATTACGCAGGGGCGCCCCCCGATAATCATGATGTACCCGCGTAGGGGCGCACCCGCGTGTGCGCCCTGTATTATCGGGCGGCGCATCATGTATCATCGGGTGCGCCCCTACGCCCTCCCGACAGGTTGAACCTGTCGGAACAGACGGCGCGAGGCACAGCCTCGCACCAACGCGGGTTTATACCCAAACTGCCGAATGTGATTATAACCTCATTTCCACCTTATTTTCTCCAACAAAACAACCTCAGTAGAGAGAGAGATGGATTATGATAATATTTCCCTGACCTTATTACCTCATTTATCTTATTCCTTTTGTGTTTACAAAAAAAGCCGTTTGCCAACGCACAAAACCATACCGCGTACAATATAATAAGGTAATAAGGTCAGGGAATTTTAATGATTAACACGCTTTTGCTACTGAGGTTGTTTTGTTGGAGAAAATAAGGTGGAAATGAGGTTTATATCCAACCGGGCGCGTCATGCATCATCGGGGGCGCACACACGGGTGCGCCCCTACGCCCTCCCGACAGGTTGAACCTGTCGGAATAGACGGCGCGAGGCACAGTCTCGCACCAACAGGGGTTTATACCCAAACTGCCGAATGTGATTATAACCTCATTTCCACCTTATTTAAATAACAAAACAACCTCAGTAGAGAGAGAGATGGATTATGATAATATTTCTCTGACCTTATTACCTCATTTATCTTATTCCTTTGTGTTTACAAAAAAAAGCCGTTTGCCAACGCACAAAACCATACCGCGTACAATATAATAAGGTAATAAGG
>JAITCT010000139.1 GCA_031282925.1 Dysgonamonadaceae bacterium
TCAATCACGATGTTATAAATGCCTTTTGTTTCCGTTTCCACTACGGAAACTACCTTAAAACCCTGTTCGGCGGCGCTTTTCGGAACGTTTTCCAAAGGTTCCCCTTCGCTGAGCCTTACGTTCAGTATATCGCCCGCGCTGAGTTTGCTCAGTTCCATTTTTGTTTTCACAAATGTCATCGGGCAATGCTCTTTTGTTATGTCTAAATTGTATGTCATATATGAATTGATAATTGACAATTAAATAAATAAAGTTTGTCCGCCTTCCGAAAGGTTCAGGAAGGTTGCCACGCCTAATACACCTTTCACTTCGGGAATAAAATCGCTCTTTTCCAATCCGAGAATGTGCATTGCCATTTCGCAGGCATAGAAATTAATGCCTAAGGCTTTGGCTGCTTCAACCAGTTCTTCGAGGGTAGCGACATTCTTTTTCCGCATCAGGTAACGGAATATTTTCGGACTTGCGCCCAGGAAATTCAACCTGCTGACCGGCGCGGATTTCAGTCCGCCCATAAACAGGCCGAACATTTTCGGCAAAAATCCCTTGCCTACGGGCGAACGTCCCTGTTTGATTTTAATCGCATCCAGTCCCCAGAAGGTAAAGAACAGATTGACTTCATACCCTACGGCGGCCGCACCGGTAGCCAGCGTAAAGACAGCCGTCAGTTTATCAAAATCGCCGCTGAAAGCAATGATGGATAATTTCTTAGATTGTTTTTCTTCGCTCATAATTTTACGTTTATTTTTAACTGCAAAGATGGGGGAAAGATTTTAAATGGAAAATACCTTACTTGTGGTATATTTTTGTGAAATCAAAGGATATTTACAGTTACGGGTTGCAAGTTACGGGTAATCGTTTTACCCGTAACTTGCAACCCGTAAACTTGTAACTCACAGATGCGCATCATCATTCCGTTTCCTGCTGCGCTTCGTATTCTTTCAACAGTTTGTCTTGAACATCGGCCGGAACCAGCTCGTATGCCGCAAATTTCATGGTGAAAGAAGCGCGTCCGCCGGTGATGGAACTCAAAGAGGTCGAGTAGTTGCTCATTTCTTTCAGAGGCACTTTCGCCATCAGTTTTTCGTAACCTTTTTCGGAGTTCATCCCCATAATCATGGCGCGGCGGCCTTGCAAATCACCCATCACGTCGCCCATATATTCCGAAGGAAGGGAAACTTCCACGTCATAAATCGGTTCGAGGATTTTAGGGCCTGCGTTTTTGAAGGCTTGCGAAAAAGCGTTTCGTCCGGCGAGCATGAATGAAATTTCGTTGGAATCAACGGGGTGCATTTTCCCGTCGTAAACGATAACGCGCACGTCGCGGGCGTATGAACCGGTCAGCGGGCCTTGTTCCATGCGTCCCATAATGCCTTTCAGGATAGCGGGTAAAAAACGGGCGTCAATTGAACCGCCCACGATGGAGTTGACAAATACCAGTTTACCTCCCCATTCCAGCGGATGTTCCTGCACATCGCGCGCCTGGATTTTAAACTCCTGCCCGTTGAATTTGTAAACTTCCGGCATCGGCATTCCTTCCTGATAAGGTTCGACAATCAGGTGAACTTCACCGAACTGTCCGGCGCCGCCCGATTGTTTTTTGTGTCGGTAGTCGGCACGCGCCGATTTGGTAATTGTTTCACGATAAGGGATTTTGGGTTCGTAAAATTCAATCATCAGTTTATCGTTATTTTCGATTCTCCATTTCAAGGTTTTCAGGTGAAATTCGCCCTGTCCGGAAACAATGATTTGCTTCAATTCTTTCGATTGTTCGACAACCCAGGTCGGGTCTTCGGCACGCATACGGCCGATGATTTCCATCATTTTTTCGGAATCGGCCTCGTTAACAGCTTTAATGGCACGGCGATATTTTGAATTGGGATATTTGATAAAGTCAAACTTGTTGTCAACGCCTTTTGCGTTGAGCGTATTTCCGGTATTTACATCTTTCAGTTTGACGGTAGATCCAATGTCTCCGGCATGTAATTCCGGGATTTCAAAGCGGTTTTGTCCGGCAACAACAAACAACTGTGAAATACGTTCTTTCGACCCGCGGTCTTCGTTCAGGAGGTCATCGCCGGCTTTGACGGTACCGCTCATTACTTTAAAACAGGAAATGCGCCCGATATGCGGTTCTACGGTTGTTTTAAAAACAAAAAGACTTGCCGGTGCGGCAGAGTCGGGCATAATATCCTTATCTTCGGTATTTTTATAAGGAGGCATTTCGCTTACGCAGGGAACATTATTGCCTAAAAATTCCATCAGGCGGCGAACGCCCATATCTTTTGCGGCCGATGCGCAAATAACGGGGAACATACCGCGGGAAAGCAAGCCTTTGCGAATGCCTTTACGCATTTCTTCTTCGCTCAGGCTGCCCTGGTCGAAGAATTTTTCCATCAGCGCTTCGTCGTTTTCGGCGGCAGCTTCAACCAAAGCGTTGTGTAGTTCTTCCGCTTTGCTTAATTCGGAGGCGGGAATATCCAGGATTTCGGGCGTACCGCCTTCGGGTTTCCACTGGTACATCTTCATTTTCAGCACATCAATCATTTGATGGAAGTTTTGTCCGGTTTGCAGCGGATACTGAATCTGTACGACTTTGCCTCCGTAGGTTTCTTTCAACTGTATTAACGTTTTATCGAAATCGGCATTTTCCTTGTCTAACTGGTTTACAAGGAAAATAACCGGTTTGGCAAGGGATTCCGCATAGCGGAACAAGTTCACCGTGCCTACTTCTACGCCGTATTGACCGTTAATGACCATCAGTGCCGTATCGGTTACGCTCATGGCGGAGACTGCGCCTCCTGCAAAGTCGTCCGAGCCGGGACTGTCAATGAAATTCAATTTTTTATCCATCCATTCCACACTGAAAACAGTCGAAAAAACCGAATATCCGTATTCTTTCTCAACTGGGAAGTAGTCTGAAACGGTGTTGCCGCTATCAACCGAACCTCTTCGTTTTATAACTCCACTCTCAAAGAGCATCGCTTCAGTGAGAGTGGTTTTTCCTGCACCGGAACCGCCGATAATCGCTATATTCCGGATTTCATTTGTTTGATACACTTTCATAATTTCCGTAAGTTTTTTTGTGCTTTTGTGTTGATAAAAATAAAGTACAACAATAAAAATGGTTGTTAAAAAACGGCGAAAGTTATAAAAAAAAAAGAAACTAACAGGCATTAATTGTTATGTTATAAAACATGTTTTTAGACGAATTGACAAATCAAACAGTTAACGAGTTGACAAGTAAACGAGTTAACGAGAAAGTTTTGCTAACTCATTAACTCATTAACTTGTTTACCCGGGCGAAATATTAAATTAAGGTGTTGGAAAAATATTTCTTCATCCGAAAGTAGAAAAATTCCCTGTCCCCTGTACCCTGATTAATGGTGATGAAACGTTGGATTCTGCTGTTGATATTTTCAGCGATAGCGTTTGTAGCGCCAAAGCGAAAGTAGTTCAGGATGGGCAGCATGTTCCTTTCGACAAGCGATTTGAAGTTAAGCAATTCATCTACCTCATCACTTTTTGCAAATATCACGACAGCAATGCACTTGATGTCATTGATTTTTTGTCCGATGCTAGTACTTGATGGACAAGGCGTATGTCGATTTCGAGGCGTTGTACCGTATGCAAAATGTCGGTGCATTTTTCGTTACAAGAGCCAAAGAAACAATGCGTTACGAAGTTGTTGAGCAAAATTTTAATATCAACGAAACCACAGGTTTGCGCAGTGATAAAACCGTTTTGCTGACCATTCCAAAGTCGAAAAAACTTTACCCCGAAAAACTTCGATTGGTTGAATTTTACGACATTGAAAACTACGAACTGCTTGTATTTTTGACAAATAACTTTGAAATAACGTCCCTCGAAGTTGCCAGTCTGTACAAAAACCGCTGGCAAATCGAAGTGTTTTTCAAGTGGATTAAGCAAAATCTCACAATCAAAAAACTTTGGGGACATTCGGAAAATGCCGTCAAAATCCATTTGTGGATAGCGATAATTGCTTATTTATTAGTTGCCTATATAAAACACGCCATCAAAAGCGATTATTCTGTTTATGAGATTTTGAAGATTTTGGGTGTTTCGGTTTTCGACAAAACTCCTATCCGCGAACTTCTCTCAGAACAACGTCAATTCAATCAAAATGTCAAAGAACTCGAATTATTTTAATGTTAAATCTTTTATAAAATTATCGCACCAGCAATAATTTCCTATTAAAAACCATTCAACCTTATTCCCAACTTAATCGGATTTTTAAAATTCTGCAACACAGCGCATGCTAAAGCCGTTCGTCTTGTTGGTGTTGTGGCTGCCTGCGGTCACGTAGCCGACGTTAGCGGCTGCACCCGCAAGATTTCGGAACTGGAATCGGAACTGGAGGCAGTACGCTCCGATGCAGCGCGAACTGAGAGCAGCCTTAATAACAGTTTACCGCTGAAAACATTGTCGCAAAAATTCAAAAAAGCAGTATCTGAAAAAGATGTGCTGCTTGATTTATTTAGTCGCACATTAAAAACTCAAATTTTTAAGTACCAAGTTTAATCAATGTACTGTTTTACAAGTTTTTGTATACAATTTATTGTATTTTCCATGTTACTTTTGTATTGACACAAAAGTAATTAAAAAGCCAATAACAACCAACGCAATACGGCAACTCCGTACGGCTACGGCTTGTGAAAATGCTGCCTGTTCAACTTTATATTAATGTTTCTGAAGGTCAAATATTTAAAAAAAATAATATTTTTGATATTTACCGTATTTTATATTGCATATATAAAAAAACTTGCATTTTCTATTATTAGTTTTTGCTTGTAATTTACTGATAATAAGTAGATTAAACGGTTTTTAAGGAACGACTATTTAACGACAAAGGGCTTTGTAAGGTGTATCGTTGATTTTGTAAAACAGTAAAAAATTTAAGCGTTATTCATAAATTTCACAGCATCAAGCACTCTATTAACTGTTTCCTTATCCGTTAAAATCAGTATTGCAGTATTAATTGTGCTGTTTTTGAATTGCTGTTCTATATGAAAATTACTGCCAGAACTGTATAATTCTGAAATTTATATGCCAAAAATTTCTGCAAGATTTGGTATTAAACTGCCTTTGACATCAACAATATTTTGTTCCCAATTTGCGTATGTTTTTCTGTCAATATTAAGTTTGTCGGCAACTTCTTGCTGTGAAAGCCTACGTTCTATACGCAATTTTCTGAGTTTATCACCTATAAAGTTCATAAAATAATGTTACATTAATTTTAAAGTTTTTGCAAAGATACAACTTTATTTTACAAACAACAAAGTCCGCAAAATTTTCTCTACGAAATTTGTGTTCCGTTTTTCAACATTTCGCTTTTTCTTTTTTTATTATTGTTATACTTCTTTCACTTAGTATTCTTTTTTCGCTGATTTAAACAACTTCTGCGTTTTGTAAGGAACGATTTTGTAAGTGGCAACATTATTAAGATTACTGTAGCCAATGTCGTAATTTGTGTTGTTTTTGTGGATAATTTTACCATATTTGGGACAAAAAACGGATAAATTTTGTCCGTTTTTTATTTTTTTATAAATCAATTTATTTGGAACTTCGCAAAAATTTAAAACTCAATAAAATATGTCTTTAAAAAAATTAATTATTTCACCTAAAACAATTAGTTTAATAACTACTAATAAATGTACCGCAGCATGCAAAGATTGCTGTTTTGGTTGCAGTCCGAAAAATAACGACA
>JAITCT010000180.1 GCA_031282925.1 Dysgonamonadaceae bacterium
CAGGATTTCATTGGCGCGGTTTACGATACTTTGGGGCATCCCCGCCATTTTGGCCACCTGGATGCCGAAACTGTGTTCGCTTCCGCCCCGCTCCAGTTTTCGCAGGAAAATAACCCTGTTGTTTTCTTCTTTGACGGCAACATTGTAGTTCTTAATTCGCTTGAACGATTTTTCCATTTCGTTCAACTCATGATAATGGGTGGCAAAAAGCGTTTTAGCCGCTCCTTTCGGATGTTCGTGAATATGTTCGACAATCGCCCGGGCAATGGAAATCCCGTCGTAGGTAGATGTGCCGCGCCCCAGTTCGTCGAAAAGGATTAAGCTCTTTGCGGAAAAGCTATTCAAAATGTCCGCAGATTCATTCATTTCCACCATAAAAGTAGATTCTCCGAGGGAAATGTTATCGCTTGCGCCCACGCGGGTGAAGATTTTATCTACAAGTCCGATGACTGCCGATTCAGCCGGAACAAAAGAACCGATCTGAGCCATCAGGGTAATTAAGGCGGTTTGCCTCAGCAGAGCCGATTTTCCGGCCATATTCGGGCCTGTGATGATAATGATTTGCTGCGTTTTGTCGTCTAAGTAAATATCGTTGGGAATATACGGCTCGTCCGAAGGCAGTTGCGTTTCAATGACCGGATGGCGTCCGGCTTTGATGTTCAGCACGTTATCCCCGTTGATTTGCGGACGGGCGTATTTGTTGCGCTGCGCTACCTTTGCCATGGACAACAGGCAGTCGACCCGGGCAATCAGGTGTGCATTTGCTTTAATCGGGGCGATATATTCCATCAGTTCCGATACCAGTTCGTGGAAAAGTTTCGTTTCCAGGTCAATGATTTTATCTTCTGCGCCCAGGATTTTCTCCTCATAGATTTTCAGTTCTTCGGTAACATATCTCTCGGCTTGCGTCAGGGTCTGTTTCCGTATCCAGTTGGAGGGTACCTTGTCTTTATGCGTATTGCGGACTTCGATGTAATAACCGAAAACACTGTTGTAGCTCACTTTCAAAGACGGGATGCCCGTGGCTGCGCTTTCCCGCTGCTGAATTTGCAGCAGATAGTCTTTCCCCGACCAGGCTATTTCGCGCAGTTGATCCAGTTCTTCATTAACGCCTTTGGCAATCACATTCCCTCTGTTCACCAGGGCGGGCGGATCGGGCGCTATTTCCCGGTCTAATTTGTTCCGGATTAACTCGCAGAGATTCAACTGTTCGCCGATTTTTTGCAGATTGAAATTATCCGCCTGAAGACAAATCCGCTTCACCGGTTCAATGGCTTTCAAGGCAACGTTCAACTGCACCGCTTCCCGCGGATTAACGCGCCCAACGGCAACTTTGGAGATAATCCGCTCCAAATCGCCGATTAGGGCAAACTGCTTTTCAAACGTTTCCTTCAATTCGGGGTTCTTGAAAAAATATTCGATGACCGAGAGCCGGTTTTCAATCTGTCCGGCTTCCCTCAGAGGGAAAACAATCCAGCGTTTCAGCAAACGCGCGCCCATAGGCGTAATGGTGCGGTCAAGAATGTCGAGTAGCGATTTTCCGTCTTCGTTCATCGGTTCCAGCAGTTCAAGGCTGCGAATCGTAAACCGGTCTAAACGGACATAGCGGTCTTCTTCGATGCGGGAAATAGACGTGATATGCCCGATTTGAGTATGCTGCGTCAAATCAAGATAATGGAGGATGGCGCCGGCGGCGACAATGCCGTTTTTCAGTTGCTGGATACCGAACCCTTTCAGGTTCTGCGTTTCAAACTGTTTCAGCAAACGGGCATTGGCCGTGTCTTCCGTGAAAATCCAGTCGTCCATCTCAAAAGTGGTTAGCTTGCTCTCGAAGGCTTCGCCAAACTGTTTGCGTTTGCTCCGGTCTATCAAAACTTCCTTTGGGGCGAAGTTGTTAATCAGTTTGTCAATATAATCAATCGAACCCTCCGCCGTCAAAAATTCACCCGTAGAAATGTCGAAAAAAGCAACGCCGCAGGCGCTTTTATTGAAATGAACAGCGGCAAGGAAATTGTTTTCTTTGTGATTTAACAGGTTATCGTTCATGGAAACGCCGGGAGTAACCAGTTCGGTAATTCCCCGTTTGACTAATTTTTTGGTTAATTTCGGGTTTTCCAGCTGGTCGCAAATGGCAACCCGCTTTCCCGCCCTCACCAGTTTAGGCAAATACGTATCTAAAGCGTGATGGGGAAATCCGGCCAATTCTACAAATTGAGCCGAACCGTTTGCCCTGCGCGTGAGCGTGATTCCGAGAATCTCGGCGCTCATAACTGCATCATCTGCAAAAGTTTCATAAAAATCTCCCACACGGAACAGCAGGATAGCATCGGGATGCCGGGATTTTATCTCAATGTATTGTTTCATCAAAGGGGTTTCGACGATTTCTTTGCGCATTGTATCGGGAGTTTTTGTAATATATTATTGACGAATGTCGTATGCAAATTTACATGAAATTTTTCAATTGCGCACAGACAGATAAAAATTATTCCGGATTGCTTCGCCTTCCTGGGAATTGATAATTGACAATTGATAATCAGGGGATTATTCAGTAGGGGCGCACACATGTGTGCGCCCCCGATGATACATGGCGCGCCCGGTTGGGTATAAATCTCATTTTTACCTTATTTTCTCCAACAAAACAACCTCAGTAGCAAGAGCGTGTTAATAATTAAAATTCCCTGACCTTATTACCTTATTATATTGTACGCGATTGGCAAACGACTTTTTTTTATAAACACAATTGAAAATTGAAAATTGAAAATGATCATTTTGACAGGTTGAACCTGTCGGGATAAAAGGTACGAGGCACAGCCTCGCACCAACCGGGGGATAAGATAAATGAGGTAATAAGGT
>JAITCT010000182.1 GCA_031282925.1 Dysgonamonadaceae bacterium
TAATTGAATTTGCCAAAAAATACCACGGAATCGGCTACGCTCAATCCAAAATGCAGGAAATAAAGGCGAAAATGCCCGGTCTGTTGGCCGCTTTCCCCGGCTCGGAGGCCAAAACGGCGATGATTGATTTGATTGGCTATATTGTTGAACGGGAGAAATAAAAAAGGAGAAAAATCAGATGGCGCGTCGTAGGGGCGCACCCGTGTGTGCACCCCTGATGACATATGTGCGCCCCCGTTGTTCCGTTCAAATTGTCGCAGTGCAGTTGTGAAGCCCGTCATTCATTCCCGCGCACAGGCGGGAATCCCAATGTAAAATGTGCGAATCTTCATGGGATTCCTGCCTGCGCGGGAATGACGGGATTCACAACAATGGGGATTCCCCCGCCTGCGCGGGAAACAACGTTCGGCGGAGCCAATGACAGGGCGCAACAATTTGAAATGCACCCCCGCAACAGGGCGGTTTTGTTTTTTATTTCAAGCACTTGGAAAGCCCGAGTTTTTCATCTAATTTTGCAACGTCAAAAATGAATGGATGATACCAGCGGATATATTGGATAAGTACTACCCGGAAAATAACGATTTACGTAAAATCTTGATGAATCACAGTTTTGCAGTAGCGGAAAAAGCCGTGTCGATTGCAATGTTTCATCCCGAAATGAATTTGGATAAGGCTTTTATTCACGAAGCGGCTGTTTTGCATGATATAGGCGTTTTCAAAACCGATGCGCCCGATATTTACTGTTTCGGGGAATTTCCGTATATCTGCCACGGATATTTGGGCGCCGACCTGTTGCGGCAGGAAAATCTTCCTTTGCACGCTTTGGTCTGCGAAAGACATACCGGTACGGGACTGAGTAAGCAATACATCATTTCGAATCATTTGCCGGTTCCGCACCGGAATATGAATCCGGTGAGTCTGGAAGAACAATTGATTTGTTTCGCCGATAAATTCTTTTCAAAAACGCATCCCGACAAGGAAAAATCAGTGGAAAAGGTCAGGAAAAACCTCTCGAAATATGGAGCCGGTTCGGTCGGGAAATTTGAAGCATGGTGCAGGATGTTTTTGGGAGTGGTTTTTCTGTTCCTGTTTTCCGTTATGCCGAAGGCGCAGGACATAACAGCCACGGAAATAACAGGGGATTCGATTCCGGCGAAAACGGATTCGGTCAAACCGGGCGCGATAGAAGCGCCGATTCGCTCTCATGCCAAAGATTCGATTGTTTTGACCCTCGACGGCAAGAACATGTTTTATCTTTTCGGGCAGGCGTCCGTACAGCAGCAAGCGCGTGAACTGGACGCCGAATACGTCGAACTGGACGCCGACAGCAGCATCATGTATGCTTCATTCGGTTTGGATTCCGCCGGGGAAGAATTTGGCTATCCGGTTTTCAAGGAAGGCGAACAGCAATACGAAATGAAACGGCTGCGGTTTAATTTCAAAACCAAAAAGATGTTTATTTACGACGTAATCACCCAGCAGGGAGAGGGATACGTAACCGCAGGAATAACCAAACGGATGCCGAATGAAGACCTGAACATGCTGGACGGCAAATATACTACCTGCGACGAACATGACCATCCGCATTATTATTTTCAAATGACGCGGGCTAAAGTCCGGCCGGGAAAGAATGTGGTTACGGGGCCGGCTTATCTGGTTGTGGAAGACGTTCCGTTGCCGATTGTGATTCCTTTCGGGTTTTTCCCGTTCTCAAAAGAATATTCATCCGGAATTATCGTTCCCACGTTTGATGATGAAATGACGCGCGGGTTTTCTTTACGGAACGGCGGTTATTATTTTGCTTTCAACGATTATGTCGATTTGAAGTTGACGGGGGAAATTTACATGAAAGGTTCGTGGGGACTGGATGCGGCTTCCACTTACCGGAAAAGGTACAAGTTTTCGGGCAATTTCAGCGCGGGTTACAGGGAAACGGTTACGGGAGACAAGGAAACCAAAGGTTTGCCTAATTCCGATTACAACAAGGCTTACGATTTCCAGGTGAGGTGGAGTCATACGCAGGACCCGAAATCCAATCCGTATTCTACGTTAAATGCCAATGTTAACTTTTCGACTTCCGGGTCGCGCCTGAATAATCTTGATCATTATTACAGTTACGAATCGCGCACCGAAAATACCAAATCGTCAAATGTGGCTTATACTTACAGGCATCCGACCCAACCGTTTTCCATCAATACCAGTTTTTCCGTCAGCCAGACTTCGCGGGATACGGCATTGAGCATTTCGTTTCCCAATGTTACTTTCGCCATGAAACAGATTTATCCTTTTAAAAGAAAAGAACAGGCGGGCGACCAGAAATGGTATGAGAAAATCTACATGAGTTATACCGGTAACCTGAAAAACAGCAGCGGCACTGTGAAAGAACGGGAGTTTCTTCAAAAAAACGTAATCAGGGACTGGAAAAACGGGATGAGCCACAGTATTCCGCTGTCGGCTTCTTTCAATTTGATGAAATACATAACCGTCAGTCCTTCCATTGATTATGAAAGCGCCTGGTACACCCACAAAGTCAAAATGGGATATGAAAATGACCGGTTAATCCCGGTGGATACGGTTTACGGTTTTTACTGGATACACAGCAAGTTTAGCGGAAGCGTAAGCGCCAACACAAAACTGTACGGGATGTATAAGCCCTGGCCGCTCTGGGGCAAATGGACCAAAGGCGTACAGATACGCCATGTTTTCACGCCATCCGTAAGTTTTTCGGGCGCGCCCGACGTGTCCCGGTGGGGAAGCGCCTACGATGAATACAGGGGCAGGGTTCCGGGCAAATACAACATCGGCGCCGATACCGTGATTCCTTATTCGCCTTTCCAAAACCAGATATTCGGCGTCCCGGGCAGGGGACAATCCGCAACCGTCAATTTTTCCGTTACCAACAACCTGGAAGCCAAAATCCCGATTGCCGGCACCGATTCGACCCGCAAAATCAGCCTCATTGATAACCTGGGTTTGAATATGGGTTATAATTTCCTGGCCGATTCCATGAAATGGTCTAATTTGAGCGCTTCCATCCGCCTCAAAATACTGGGACAGAATTTAAGCCTGAGCGGACAGTTTGACAGTTATTATTACGACGAAAACGGACGGCATATTGATAAACTGCGCTGGGGAAAAGGCTTCGGCCGGTTTATGGGAACTTCCACCGGTTATTCCTATTCCCTGAATAATGACGTCATTAAAAAGTGGTTTGCGAAAAGCGAAAAGAATAAAACGAATGAAAGCGGCGATTCATTAGCGGACGGCGAAACCGGGGACGAGGCGGATAACAGCCCGCAGGAATCTGCTTCCCTCAGGAAAGCAAAAAAAACGGAAGGGGATTATGACGAAGACGGTTACCTGTTGGCCGGTATTCCCTGGAACCTGTCGTTCAATTACTCATTCGGCTATGGATACGGCGACTTTAACCGTGAAAAACGGGAATATAATTACCGGATCAATCAATCCCTGGGGCTTTCGGGACATATTTCTCCAACCAAGGGATGGGATTTGTCATTTTCCACTTCCTATGACTTCGACAACAAACGGTTTGCCACGATGCAGTGCAATATTACCCGCCGGATGCACTGCTGGCAAATGACGGCAAGTAT